>JAGLSM010000052.1 GCA_023135745.1 Spirochaetota bacterium
CTTGATTATTTTTCATAAAGACATTCTCCTTTTTTCTTTAATAACCTTTAATAAAAGAAATAGAATTGCTAATTTTTCAACCGTTTTCCTCCAATGGGCTTTCAATATAGCTATATTAGCATATTTTATGCTTTTTTGGCAAGCTTAAAAATTAAATATATAATGTAAATAAAATGGATAATATTTATATATATCTTTTATTGTATATATATTATATTATATTATATACATGGAAAAAACAATTTATAATCTTGAATATAAAAAAATCATTAAAAAATTAAAACTTGCCCGTGTTGAAGCTGAAATGAGCCAAGAGGAGGCTGGGAAGCATTTTGGAAGAGATAACACCTTTATTTCAAAAATTGAACGATATGATAGAAGACTTGATATAATGGAATTAATTAATATGGCTAGATTATATAAAAAACCTCTAAGTTTCTTTTTAAAGGACATTGATTAACTTTTAAATTAAACTTTATAAAAAAGTGATTTGAACCAGCACTTATCTTTCTTTTTAAAAGTTCTTTAGAAATAAAGATATTTTTTTCAACTACTTTAGTTAAAATATTTTGTATCTTTCCAAGCATTTTTTCAATATAGAAAACTTTATTTACAGACAAGATTCAAATTTCATGTTATAATATAACAACAATCATAATTTGGGAGAATTCATGCAAAGCAAAGTTTACTTAGCAGAAATAAATAATGATACATCTCAAGATGATAGAATTTCACTTTTTGACAAACTAATAGATTCAGTTGATTATACACCACGAATTAAAAATGGAAACCTAACCGCAATAAAAACACATTTTGGTGAACAAAAACAAGGTGATTATATCCAGCCCTGCTTTATCCACCCTATCGCTAAAAAGATAAAAGAACGCGGAGGAATTCCTTTTCTCACTGAAACATCCGTACTTTATAAAAGTGTAAGGGACAACGCGCCTGGGCATACCATGCTTTCTCATGAACATGGTTTTGGAATTGATCAGGTTGGAATTCCGACAATCATGCTTGACGGTCTTAGAGGAAATAATGAGGAAGAAATTGAAATAAACGCGGAGTTGCTGAAGAAGGTAAAACTGGCTGCAGATATATCTGCCTGCAGCCATCTGGTTATACTTACTCATGTAACAGGACATATAATCGCAGGTATGGGCGCAGCATTAAAAAATATGGGTATGGGCCTTTCTTCAAGGAAGGGTAAACTGCAACAGCATTCAGGAAACACTTTACAGGTTATGGATGAAAAATGCACAATCTGCGGAGCATGTTTTAACTATTGCCCTGTAGACGCAATTACTCCGGAAGGTGAAAACGGAACGGCAATTATAGATGAAGGAATATGCATAGGCTGCGGTGAGTGTCTGGCTAGATGCAGATTTGATGCTATAAAATTTGGATGGGATGCAGCAAGCAGCATTATTCAAAAAAGGATTGCGGAATATGCGCTGGGAGCCTATCTGCTCTCTAAAAAAAACATGGTCTTTTTTAATTTTCTTATCGATGTAACAAAAGACTGCGACTGCCTTGGAAAGTCACAAAAGGTAATTCCGGATATTGGAATACTTGCGTCTCTTGATCCTGTAGCAATTGATATGGCATCACTGGATCTGATAAAAAAATACAATGGAAAAAGCCTGGAGGAAATGTCTTATAAAAGCTTTGATGCTTCAATTCAGATAAAACATGCGGAAAAAATAGGACTCGGCAGCAGCAATTATAAAATAATGAAAATATAGCTTCTATCTGGTTTTCAGAACCGCTGCATCCTCCCATTGACTCCTTGCTTCATAAGAAAACATACCAAAGGATACCCCGACATTAAAAGAATTCTTTTTACCAAACATCGGTATATGTATTATCTCGTCAGCCTCTTCAAGAACATTTTCCATGACGCCGAATTCCTCATTGCCAAGAACAACCGCTGCCGGAAAACTGAATTTATGTTTAAATAATGATTTGCTTCCCTCTACCGTCTCCATCACATATACCTTTTTGCCTTCTTTCTTTAATCTTTTTATTTCATCAATCAAATCATCCTTTTTTTCCCAATCTGTATATTCATCCGAACCCATTGCCGTCTTTTTTACTTTTGGATTATCCGGAGTTGGAGTTATTCCGGTCATAAGAATTTTTTCAATTCCCATACCGTCACATGTCCTCAAGACAGCCCCGACATTAAAAGCTGATCTTAGATTATCCATAACAACAGTACATGGAAATGTTTTGACTGATGATCCAGGCGAATCAGTATTTTTTATTTTAAAACGATGTTCTCCAACCGGAAGCCCGCTAAAATCTGCAATCAAATAATATAAATTATTTATATCCTGAAAAAGTGTTTTACCTGAAACACCATTATTAAGACTGGTATAAATTTTTTCCAGACGTTCTTTCCATCCTGAAACATAGCCAAGCATACGCCCGCCGCTCTGTGCAAAATCAAGGTAAGAACGACACCGGTCAAAACATCCCTTAAGATAATTCATTGAATCATCACCTTCATGAATCCTGCGCTGAGCAGAATCAAGTTCAAGAGCAATCTTTCTTGCCATGTTGCGTTCAGTAAATGTCAAAAACTTAAATTTAGGATACATATTCCTCCGATAAATTTAAAAAGATATTTAAAAAGATATTAAATTTTCTTCATCCAATGGTTATTTTTATTTAAAATAGTTTACAGGATATAATATGAAATACCTGTTTGGTCCAATACCATCAAGAAGACTTGGTCAATCTCTTGGTCTGGATTTAATCCCAAATAAGACTTGTACTCATGATTGTGTTTATTGTGAATGCGGACCAACTACTAATAAAACAATTCAAAGAAAACCTTATATACCCGGAAATCTTATTCTTGATGAACTTGATGATTACTTGAAAAAAAACAAAAATCCGGATTATATCACTTTTGGAGGATCTGGCGAACCTCTTTTAAACAGCGATATTGGCTTTGTTGCGTCTGAAATAAAAAAAAGACATAAAGACATTAAGATAGCCTTATTGACAAATTCATCGCTGCTGTATAAAAAAGAAGTACATCAAGATATACTTATCTTTGATATAGTCCTGCCATCTCTTGATGCAGTTTTTGATTCAACACTAATTAAAATAAACAAACCTGATCACGAAATTGATGCACAAACCATTATTCAGGGTTTAATAAGTTTTAGAAAAGAATTTACAAACAAAATTTGGTTAGAAGTATTTATTCTTCCGGGAATCAACGATTCAATTTCTGAGCTGGAAGAATTCAAGAAAGTAATCAATGAAATATCTCCCGATAGACTTCAATTGAATTCCCTTGACCGCCCCGGCAGTATTAACCTCACAACACCAGCTTCGTATGACAGACTTATTGAAATAAAACAGTTTTTTAATTACAAAAACACAGATATAATTACAAGAGCTGAAATAAATAACAGTAAAAGAACAGCCGGTAAAACACATTTTGATTCTATCATCGAAACAATAAAACGCAGACCATGTACAATAAATGACATGATGGCTATTTCGGGAGAAAAAGAAAAAACGATAGTGAGTATAATTAATGAAATGATCAATCAGGATAAAATCATTGAAATCAGGAATAATCAGGAAGTATTTTATAAATTTAAAGATCAAGAATCCTGGAAACCGTCTTTATTGACACCTGAGAGAGTCAATAGTCATATTATGAAATTTTTCCATCAAACCTTCCTGATTCATCTGTGAAATATCAGAAAGCCTCCATGACCAATTATGAGAGCCGAGTGTTCCCGGAGTATTTAACCTGCTTTCAGCGTCTAAGGCAAGAAGATCCTGTATAGCAACTAATACCATATTGGCATCAGAGTCCCAAATTTTTTCCAGTGCTGACCAAAGGAGTCCGCTGCCCTGGGTTTCATTAAGATAATATTTTAAATTGTTAATTTGATTTTCATTTAATGAATCCAGCCAACCAATAAATGTATCATTATCATGAGTCCCCAGATAGGCAACACAGTTTTTTTCATAATTTTCCGGCAAATATTTATGAACCTTGAAGGGATATTTAACAAGCTCTATTTCAAATGCATCTTCACCCCATGGAGCAAATTCCAAAATCTTCATACCCGGGAGATTAAAGTCATTTCTCAATTTGTCTACATCCGGAGTAATGAGGCCCAAATCTTCCGCGACAATTGGTAACTCATCAGAAAATTCCCCGGCTAACACATCAAAGAAATCTTCTCCCGGCCCATCTACCCATTTTCCATTTATAGCAGTTTCTTCTCCCGCGCCAACTTCCCAGTATTGCGCAAATCCGCGGAAATGATCTATCCTTATAATATCAACATAATCCAATAAATTTTTTATGCGCCTGATCCACCATGAATAGTCTCGTTGCTTCATCATCTCCCAATTGTAAAGGGGGTTTCCCCATAACTGTCCGGTAACTGAAAAGTAATCGGGAGGAACACCTGCTACACAAGTAGTCGCTCCGGTACTATCAAGAAAAAATAAATCCTGATTTGCCCAAACATCCGCAGAATCATATGCAACAAAAATCGGAGCATCTCCGATAATCCTTATGGAGTAATCTGAAGCATATTTCTTAAAATTATGCCATTGCACATTAAAAATCCATTGCACATAACAATGAAACTCGAAATTTTCTCTTGATACCATCCCTATCATTTTATTAAAACTTGTATAGTTCTTTAGTTCAAGAGGCCACTCATTCCACAATTTGCCTTCCTGGTCCTCTTTTATTGTCATAAAAAGAGCATAATCATTAAGCCATGAGGAATTATTAGTACAAAATTTCTTAAAAGAAGACTTTCTCTTGTTTTTTGAAGACTTTAAAAAATTGTCATAAGCAAGTCTCAATACAGGTAGTTTGTTTTTAAATAACCATCCAAAATCAACCTTTTCCAGACTTGATTCAGGAGGCTTATAAGCATCAAGATCATCTTCAGAAAGATCTCCGGATTCCTTTAAAAGCGGTAGATCTATTAAATATGGATTACATGCAAACGCGGAAAAACTGGCATAAGGAGAATCTCCATAACCGGTGGGATTTAACGGCAACACCTGAAGAAGCTTTTGTCCGCTCTTTGACATCCAATCTAAAACAGAGTAAGCTTCTTCTCCAAGTGTACCTATAGCATCATGTTTATTTGGAAAACAGGTAGGATGAAATAAAAGACCACTATACCTTTTTTCTGCAGAACGCATGCTGTTATCTAAATATTAACCGTTAATGATTTTACAAGCTTATCGAGAAGTTCCGGTTTTGTATTTACATCGGAAGATTTCAAAAAATCAATCCTCTGTTGAAAACGATCCATAAAAAGAGATATATAAGCATCCCTGTTTTCAACTGTCTTTGGATTATACTTGTCGTAGTATCCGGGAAGTATCTTTTCAACACTTTCCTTTGTCGGTATCTGAACTCCATCAATCAAACCCATATCTTCCCACTCAAGCCTATCTGTCAAAATAGCAGTCTGAAGGGTTAAGGAAGTTTGAAGTGATATAGGCTCTGTTTTTTCATCCGATTCTGACCAGAATCCTGCAGAGTTTAAACTGTATCCCTGTGCCCCTGATTCAAATACCGAAGTAAAAGCTTCTACATCTTTATATAATTCATAGACTCTGAACGGATTGGCAAATGGTTCAAAAACAAGCTTACCTAAATCTTCTTCCTTAACATTTTCTGCCTTGTTTCTTTTTGTCATAAGCGCGGTGCCCATTGCTACAGCTATATCAATTTTGGTAAATTTTACAATCGGAGGTAAAATAGTGTCTTTCATCAACCATGCCATAATGTGAGGAAAATTACACCTATTCACCCATTCTCCCAGCAGATCACGGTCAATTAACGCTCTGCCGTTTGCGTTTCTTACATCCTGCCCCAGAGGAACTCTTTTCCCATCAACATTTATCACTGCATGATTCATACAGCTGATGAAATAATTCCAATCAGGATGTCCTACAGGTCGACTGTCTGTTTTATCAAAAAGAGAAGGCTCCCATACTCTGCAAACCCTATCTACCGGGTCTATCTGAAACGCATCATCATGAAGCACTACCTTTTTAAATCCCTGCGGCATTGTACCTCCATTATCTTCAGAGTTGGTATGCGAGCTTTTCCCGGTACCGGACAAACCAAAAAATGCGATGGAACGCTTTCCAAGATCCTTGGCATCCTTACATCCGCTGAAATCTATTTCCTTAATACCACCATGACATGCCGCCATACCAAGTCTCCTTCCGGAGGCCCATGCAAGAGTCAAGGTTCCTTTTTTTCTTTCACCAAAATACCTCATACCAAAATTGAAAATAACATTTGATACTTCATCGACTAACGCCAACTGCGGCTGACCTATGTTCTGGTAAAAAGGATCATTATTTTCCCAATTATTATCCGCGATAATAATTATATCCTGACATGGAAGTTTTTTACTTTTTGAATACACCTTTTCAACTTCTTCAAACGGAGTGAAATTGGCAAGCCAGTTAAAGACATTATTCATATCATCTATTGTTGTAATAAAAGTAGCTTTTATCATCATATCAGGATCAAGACCAATACATGCCTCGGCTTTAACAAGTTCACGGCGCTGCATTTTAAAAACAGCTTCACGTAAATCACCAAGAACCTTGCCCTTGTCCTTTTCAGAAAGTCTATTATAAAAACGTCTCGCTGATGCGGTTCTTCCAAGAACCTTTCCATGATCGTCTACAAGCACTTTAGCGCCTTTAGGAAGCCCAAGACGTTTCACAGTACCGGTATAAACAGGCAAGTCAGTTTCAATAACGCCGGATTGTTTTAATGCATAACTATATGCTTCAGCGGCAGTTACCTTCCTTATTTTATTACTTTGAAGCAAAGTCTCAGCTATTGCCCTTACAGGAGACATCTTTTTTATATCATCTTTATAAAACTCATAACTTGAACTACTGGACATATTTATACCCTTTTCTTATTTATTTGTTTGTTAATAAAGTTGATTTTACGCAATTTTGTTTTTTACCGGAAGCGCCCTAATCTTATATAAGCTATTTAAATTGCCTATAAAAAACAAGAATATTCAAAAGACTAATGTCATATTTTCTTTGACAAAAGTTACAGTTTTTAGCTATATTAAAGCATAGGGAATTAACGTTAAAAGCTCCTACCTCATTTGGGACGTGTTAAATGGCTGAAATAGAACTTTCACTTGATGAATTAAAAACCTTAATCACACAGGGACGGCAATTCACACTTGCAGAAAATTTCTATCACAATAGAAATATTTTTATCGGCAAAGAAAGAGTTCTCTCGATAAAAGATGTGGGTCGAATGGAAGACAAAGCATATGGCAAAATAAAGGTTAAGGAATTTAAAGATTCAGGCGTTGAAAGCTCTCTAAAAAATGAAATAATACAGCTTTGTATCAAAGCATTGAAGCAGCACAGGGATTATAAAGGTCTCCCCGCAGAAAAAAGAAAAAGAATTGAGCAAATTTTTCTTAATGTCCTTCCTCACCATGACTATGTGTGTTATAGAATTTCTCAAATCAAAAAAGCTTCACCTCGAATTTTTGTTCATTCTGTAAATACAGCAATAAAATCCTTAATTGTGGATTTTGCCATGCAGGCCAGGCATAACCAGGGACTGCAAAACAGTATACAATCAGAAGAAATTCTTGTAGCATCCTTATTAAGAAATCTTGGATTTTTAAAAACCAGTAAAGATGTTATTGCAAAAAAAATCGGAGATCTACGCTTAGAAAAAAACAAACTTTTTTTTCAGATTCCCATTTTTAGTACGGAGATTGTTGAAAAAGATAGAACCAAACATGACCTTTCAATTAATACGATTAGGGTAATGAGAGAGAGTTTTGAAAAATCAGACGCTTCGGGTTATCCGGAAGGTCTTGAAAAAAACCAAATTCATCCGCTTGCTTTATTAATCGCTACCTGTTCAGAATTTGATTTATTGCTTTCAGGTGAACTGACCCAGGATAGAAGAAGTTATATGGAAGTCATAAGAAGATTGACCGGACTAATTAATGAATTTGATAGAAACATCGTAAATATAATTGCCGAAGAGTTCCGGTACATGAGAGACTCAAGAGACGACAACACAAGTTCAATACAAGTTCACTAAAATTATCTTTTAGTTTTATAACCCAATCGCCTTCTCGCCCGCTCAATGTTACGTAATGCAAGCTTGTTATACGGATCAATACGTAAAATTCTTTGCCACATTGCAATTGCTTTCAGGTATTTTCCTGTGAGATACAATCTTACACCAATTTTATAATAATTCAGCACCTGTTTACTGTAAGAAGTTACATCTCTCTTCTGCGCCTGAATCTTTCTTATGTATTTTATAACTTCAGCATATCTGGGATCTTTTCTTCTAACCTTATTAAATAAAACAAGAGCTTTTCTGTATTGCGATCTATTAAAAAACTCAATAGCCTTAGAATAATCATTAACCTTCTGCTCTTCGTCTCTTTTTAGCAGCCTTTTTTCCAGCTCAAATTTCCTTGTCAAATCTTTTCTTTCTTTTTTACTCGTTTTACTGAGATTCTTAAGTCTGACTTTATAGCTTTCAACTAATTTAGTAAGACGATTTATACCCTGTTCTTTAAGAACCTTTAAGGTTTGCCTCATCTTTTTATTCGCAGTTTCAATATCTTCTCTCATCTTTTTTATCTTGTTATCATAAAAATCAATCTGCTTTTTACGTTCTTCTTCAACATTTTTCCTGATGCGGGCAAGTATAATATCTTCCCTTTCTTTATAAATCTCAAGACGGCTCTGTCCAAATTCCCAGGTTATTGACATATTGTGAGTAGCACCAAGCGGTCTGAAGGTTAGAGCATAATCCAACTGCCATTGTGAATACAGAATACCTGCTCCGAATGAAAGCCCTGAATCAAGTATATACCCTGTTCTGATAAAATAGCTCTCGTAAAGCCTTGACTCCAACCCCATTGAAAACTGCATAGACCTTTGTTCATGAAAATGTAAATCAAGCAGACCCCTTATTGAAAATCCCTGACTCATCCAATGAAGATATGTTCCGCCAATCTTTATTTCAAAATTCTCTTCATCCTCTTCAAGATTTAAACGAGTACCTGTCTTAAAAAAGATATTTTTAAAAACTAGGCCCAGGACAAATTCATCATCAATTGACTTATGCCCGCTTAGAGCA
>JAGLSM010000053.1 GCA_023135745.1 Spirochaetota bacterium
GCGGAGTTAACTGCTTAATCATGTTCCTTTATTGTCCCGATAGTTAATTCTGCTGAACTCGAAATTCTTTCCGGAATTAATGTAGGTTACGTAAAAAATATTGATGACTGCATCAACTACCTCACACTTAAACAAAAACTTTTAAAACAAAATTCATCATTTTTAATTAATTCAGAATACAAACCAAAAACAGAATACTTATGTGAAATCCGTAATCAATCAGGAGCAATACGCGCCGGCGTAATTTCATCAGCGGGGCGTCATCATATACTTTTATTCGGGCCTCCCGGAGTTGGTAAAACAATGCTCGCGAAGAGAATTCCGCATCTTCTGCCGCCAATGAACCGTTCTGAGCTTTTGGATACAACAGCAATCTACAATCTATACAGCTGGAATGAAAAAAATGCTGTTCTTGTAGGAAACAGACCATTTAGAAATCCACACCATTCTTCTTCAGATATATCTATAATAGGGGGAGGACCCAATCCAAAACCGGGAGAAGTCTCTCTGGCTCATAACGGGGTTCTTTTCCTGGATGAATTTCAGGAATTTAAAAGAAACGTTCTAAATTTACTCAGACAGCCTCTTCAGGACAAAAAAATTTCTATTGCTCGGGCTATGGGAACAGTTGAATATCCATCTAATTTTCTTCTAATATGTGCGATGAATTCATGCCCATGCGGAAACTTCCTTGATCAGGAAAAATACTGCATATGCACTCCTAATCAGATCAGAAAACATTTTATGAAAATTTCAGGACCGCTTCTTGACAGAATAGATTTGCAAATAGAAATGCCGAGAAATTCAATGCTGAAAAATACTGATAATCTATCTGAAGAAAAAATTAAAATTGAACTCCAAAATGCATATGAACGTCAAAAATACAGATACAATAAATTGGATTTTAATTTTAATAGTGAAATCCCTACATCTTTAATCAACAGGTTTCTTTTATTCAATAAAAACTGTACTAAACTACTTGAAGAATTCATTAAAAAATTTCACATTTCTTCCAGAGGGATTAACAGTATAAAAAAAATATCCAGAACAATATCCGATTTAGAAGATTCTGAGAATATCAAAGAAGAACACTTATTAGAATCGCTAAAATATAGATCTCTTGAGGTTAAACCCCTGGAGATGAATTTATACTTTTAGAGCTTAACTTTAAAAGTATAAATTCATGTATAATTAGAACATCTAAATGCGAATTTTCGAATAAATAATTTAAAAAAAAGCTTGTTTTTTTTTAAAAAAGTGCTTATAAAATAAAGTATTAATCCGATCATAATAAAAACCTGAGGAGGGGATCATGAAAAAATCAGATATCGCAATTTACATTTCCGCAATTTTAACGTTGGTGCTTACAACTTTTGTAGTGTTTTCTACACAGAAAGTAACCTATGAAAACAAGATCGATGAGATACTCAGTACAAAGAATCAGCAGACAGATAAGTCATTAGTAAAAAATAATGATAATACTGTTTCACCATTATTTAAGACAAAAATTAATAAAGATGACAATTCCATATTAAAAACATCTGTAACTATTGCTGACAAGAAAAATGATGATCTTAAAACCAAAGCCGTACTAAAAAAGAGTTTTGCTAATTTAAATGATTTTAATAGAAAAATAACAAAAAAATCAAAAAACATAAAAAGTACCAAGACTAAAAAGCAGGCCTTTGTAACAAGAAACTTCTACACTGGAAATACATCAACTAAAAAGAAATCTGTTGTAACCAGATCACACACAAGAAAAAGAATGACTTCGAAAAAAAGAACATCTTATTCTCATTCTGCCAATTCAAGAACTTACGTAGTGAGAAGCGGAGACACAATGTGGAAAATTGCACTGAGACATAACATTTCTACAATATCTCTTATAAGAAAAAATGCACTGAGAAACCCAAACCTGATCTATCCCGGCATGAAAATAAAAGTGTGATAAAAGATTTTTATGCAGATTGGGAAACAGGTATAACTCTTTCCTGATTGCATTTGATTTTATTCACTATATGCGGTATAGTTAGGCAATGAACAGGTTAATTTTGAAGCTCTCAACAAGTGTCATGATAATATTTTTATCAGCCTTAAGTATTGTATCTGCCAAAAATGTTAATGAGAGTAAAAAAAGTAAAATCTATAATAAGAAAACTGTGTTTTCAGCAAAGACAGGCAGATATAAATATGACAATAAATCTGTTAACACATATTTCGATAAAAAGGATTATAATTCTGCGTTTAAAGGAATTATTTATCTGATAAATAAAAAAAAACTGAGTATTAAACTGGCTAAAGCAGCCATTAAACACTGCTCCAAAATGCAAAACTCTTTATTTATCAAAAAGATTTTAGAAATTTATCCGGCCCTTAAAACTGAAAAAGGAGTCCATTCTTATGAACTCCTTTTATATTTCCTAAAAAAAGGGGATTACAGGCAATTTTTTAAATCAGTGCTTCTTTATAGCGACTCTGAAAACAATAAAACAAAGAGAACATTGAGAAACGTATTAAGATTCATTAAAAAACGCCGTTACGGCCATGCTACGAAGCTTCTAAAGAGCCTGGTGCCTGCATCAGGCAATAAAAACAACAGGCTTTTTAACGAACTGCTAACATACCTTTATATAAAAACAAAAAATTACCGGCTTGCCTTATTATCAGCAAAAAAGACTTACTTAACACTTGAAAATATTCCATTTCCAAAGGTAAAAACAATCTTTTATTTAGCCTTAAAAAATAAATCCGGACTAGAGGCTGTTTTCTGGGGTAAAAAAATTCTAAAAATGAAGCCTTCGTTTGAGAAAAATCCCGAATTTCTTAATAATCTATCAATGGCCTACATCTATAAAAGCAGAATAGATCAAAAAAATAAATACAGACTCCTTTTTAAATCAATAAAACTGGCAAAAGAAAGCATAAAATACAAACAAAGCCCTTCTGCTTTTCACACGCTTTCTCTTGCATTTTATGAATCCGGAAAAACAGGGGAAGCATTTAAATACATTTCACTTGCAAGATCTTTAAAAACTGTTAATATAAAATATCTAAACTTTTATAAATTATTATTAATCAAATTGAAGAAAAGAAACTAATATGAAATCATCTGTACTATCAGCATTAATTCTTTATCTCACATTTAATACACTTATCTTCTCATTTAAGCCGGCGATTTATTATAAGAGCAGGGGAGACTGGTACATGAATAAGGGACTCAGCAGGAAAGCCCTGTTGAATTATCAAAGAGCTCTGCAGCTGAACCCCAAGCTTGCGGAATGCCACTATCATCTTGCGATAATTTACAAGAAACAAAAGCTTTATAAATTCGCAATCAGTGAATTTATAAATTTAATTAAAAAAGAACAACACCTGACATATAAAGAATTTCTATTTCTATCATATCTTGGTATTGCAGAAATGCACTTTTTCATCGGAAAGAAATTAGGAGTCAGCTCGCAAAAACAAGGGAATTTCCTTAAAATGCAGCAGTACTTAAAACAATTAATCACAATTTGTGAAAAAAAATATTCAAATAACAAAAATAAAAATTACTCTATCAATTTTAAGTATTTTTTAGGCAAAGCTTATTTTATACTGGGACGTCTTTTTAGAGACAAACATAGAGAAGCAATTTATCCTGAATACTTCCTTAAAGCTTATAAATTCGGTTATAAAAAGGCAGCTGCGCTTTATTTCCTTTGGGAATATCATTATCATAAAAAAGAATTTTCCAAAGCTTCTATCTATAAAAATCAAGCCCTTAAACTCGATTCTAATATATTCAAAAAAGGACTTTCTGTTTTTATAATTGATTTCTTTAAGAAATAAAAAACATCAATTGCTTAAAAAACCCTTTAAATAGCTATAAACCAGGTCACCGGACATCATGTTTCCCATGTTAAAGCAATCTGACAAGGTGTTTCATCATAAGTATCTCAACATATTTTATGTTTAATGCTATAAAAAGCTTCTTATATACATCTCTAATTTTTAAATAACCATCTACATGTAGATAAAGTGTTTATATCCTGCATAGTTCTACACCTTATAAACACCTCGACAATACCGCTCCAGTAAGAAAGGGCGCGCCTAAGCCAATAATACATCACAAAATGCCGTATTTATATAGGCCCTGGTTTCCTGAATAATTCTATGTTAACATAATATATATTATAGGTTATTCATTTGGGGTTTGTCTAAAGAACACCATATATGAAAATAAGCTGCGGATTGCTTATTGACTCAAAAATAACACGATTTCCTTCAAGCAGATGACTCAGAACGCCCTTATGAATAAATGATGTTAAAGTATAACTTTAAGTTAATATACTTAATACTGTTGCAGATATTAAAACCATTGAAATATTGTCATCTATAGGTATTGGAAGAGCCTCAGCTATTGAAGCAGCTGCTGCCGTAATTATTGAAACAGGCAAATTTAAATAAAATAAATTAATAATGAAACATGTAATAAAACATGATAACGTCCCTATCCATGTCCCTCTCAATATAGGTATTTTTTTTCTTCCAAATTTTTTTCCCAAAATTGATGCTGCTGTATCTCCAAAAGCAAGATAAAGAATTGGCAACCCGGCTATTAATCTATTTTTATCATTTCCAAATAAAATCATTCCAATTGCCGCGGAAATTATATACCATGTTGCTGAATTTAATCTACCATTGTCTCTATCAATAAAAAGCTTTTTAAATATTTTTGTGATGAATAATTTAAAAGATTTGTTATAAATGCGTAAGAGATCCATAACAACTAATAGTAATGATGCACAAATTAAGCTGTATTCTGCAGTATCAGTCTTTATGTTTGAATAGATATATACAAAACCTATCCAGGCTGAAGAAATATGAAGTAGTTTCCGCCAAATTTTTAACTGATAATTTTCAAAATTATAATAACTATGGGATTTTTTATTTAGCTCATCCATCTGCCGTTTTTTGGGCACTAGCAGGTTCCTTATAATTTATTCGTTTTCTAAGTAATATATTCTTCTTCCCTTTGTTTTTTTGCTTTTGAATTATTACAAAATCTCCGCCGCCTATATATGTTAATTCTTCATTCTCCAGGAGTTTTTCATATTTTAAAATTTCTTTTTGAGCGCATGTAAAATGTCTTGTATCATTATTTTTTTCTGAACCAATAGCGCTGAGCATGTCATCAATCGGCTGCCTGCATATACTGCATTCTGATTTATGCTTTTTTATTTTTTCAACTTCCTTTTTAAAATTTTCATCAAGTATGTCCAGATCATTCTGAATTCTCTCTTTTTCTAATTGTAATTTTTCCTTAAATTTCTGCTGTTTTATATTTGAATCATTCGTCAGTGTATGTTTAGAAGTGGATCTTCGTTTGTTTTCATTAACCAATTCACTTTTAGATGAATCACTGTGTTTATTAAACGATTTTTGGCTGCTGGACCTGTATCGTTTTTTTGATTTCTTTTTATTTTTTTTAGTATTCATATATTCCCTTATCCGTTTTTTATTTTCTTTAAAATTTCCGCGCCTTTTTCGAGCGTTGACATACTGGCTGAAAACGAGATTCTGAAATTTGTATTTTTCTCTGAAAAAATCGATCCCGGAATAATGAGCAATGAATGATTAAGAGCATTTTTTATAAATTCATCTTCTTCATACGGACACTCCGGGAATATATAAAATGCACCATCAGGTTTATTAACTTTATAACCTGCTTCTCTTAATGAACTATAGATATAGTCTCTTTTGATTTTATATTCCTCCCTATGTTTTTCAATAGAAAAATCCAAAGCCTTCATCACTGCTACTTGAGCAAATGAAGGAGCGCATACAAATGTATATTGCTGAAGCTTAATCATTTCTTCAATTATGTTTGAAGGTCCGGCCGCGTACCCTATTCTCCACCCAGGCATTCCCATATTTTTTGAAAAACCATTTAATAGAACTGTTTTTTCAGGATAATAAGAAGCTATACTTGGTGACTCCATATCGTAAGAAAAAGATTTATAAATCTCATCAGATACAATTAGTAGTCCATATTTATCCGCAATTGCGGCAATTTCTTTTACACTTTCTTCCGAAAGTATTTTACCTGTAGGATTACCAGGGCTGTTAAGAATTATCATTTTAGTTTTTTTAGTAATTGCTTTTTTCAGCTTGTCAGGATCTATGTCAAAATCGGGATATGTATCAATGAAAACAGGAGTTCCACCGGCAAATTTCACAAGATGTTTGTACATTACAAAATACGGATCGGGTATTATTACTTCATCACCCTCTTCAATCAATGCCATAAAAAGAAGAAGAAGCCCTCCGGAAACCCCGGAAGTAATCATGGTCTTTTGTGGAGTGAATGAATAATTTTTTATAATATGAGATTTCAGAGCTTCATTTAATTCCGGAATACCTTGAGTCTGAGTATACTTATTAAATCCGCTTTTTATTGAATCTATTCCGGTTTGTTTTATTTCCTCAGGAATATCAAAATCGGGCTGCCCGATACTAAGATTTATGGGATTTTTAAGGTTTTTAGCAAGATCAAAAACCTTTCTTATACCCGAAACATCAATTGTACTCATTCGTTTGGCAATCATCTTTGATCCTTTTTTGATAAATTTATCTTTGATTGCCGGTGTTTTCAAGTAATTTTGTTTTTTTTAGGAAGGTTTTATTGTGCGATGTCTTTTAAAACTATTAAATTTTAATTTTTTTACTTATTACAGCTTTTTACAATTTATATTTAAAAAAAGTTCTGCGCTATATCTGATGCTATTTTTCTAATAGCTACATCAACATAACATTTATCATTTATTTTTTCTTTGAGAGTTACAATACGCTCTTTCTGCTGTGAAACAACAGCATTAAACCTGCCTTTACTTTCAGCATTTTTGCCTTGATTTTTAATGATTTTTTTAATATCCGCGCTATTTAACATTTGTCAATCCTTTGACTTTTTTTATTGACTTCCTTGTCAATTTAATCTGATTACATTTTTCAATTGTCTGATTCTTCCGGCATCATTCCTCTCAATAAATACCGCATCAAAACGGATATCTTCATAGCTTATATCTAAATTTTCGATATATTCAGCAGCTACTTTAGTGATTTTTTTAATTTTCTTTTCATTTATCGCGTTTGTGAAAACATAAAAATCACTTTTATGGCCGCTTTTTACCTCAACAAAGATGACCATTTTTCTTTTTTTATCGTATAGAATCAAATCTATTTCCCCAGCGCGTTTCTGGTAGTTCTTTTCCATACAACTTACATTTTTATCCTGCAGGTAGAACTCTAAAGCAGCTCTTTCTGCTTCCCTGCCTTTTTCCCTACTTGATAATATCTATCAGCTCCTTTTCATCAACTGCTTTAATTATAAAAAGATCATTTTCATTAGAAAGTTTTATAATGGTTTCATCGGCAACCTTCTCGCCGGCCTCATCCCTTAAAATCTTGATATTTGGTCTCATAGGCAGTTTTGGATCCGCTTCAACAACCAGACCAATACAATTATTATTAAGCTGTATATATGATCCTATTGGATAAATACCCATAAGTTTTAAAAAAACATTCAATATATCATGATCAAACCGCTCCTGTCCTGTTGACAATATATTCTGCATTGCCTTATGCGATATCAGTTCTTGCCGATAACTTCTTTTTTTTGTCATTGCTTCATAAGCATCAACAATAGCAGAAATCTTTGCATATTCAGAAATTTCATCGCCTTTCATCTTCCTAGGATATCCCGTACCGTCACATCTTTCCTGATGTTCAAGAGCGCATAGAGCAATTTCATTAGAAAAATTTGCGTCCTGAGCCAGGATTCTGTACCCATGTAAAGGATGAGTTTGTATTTTATTAAACTCATCCTCTGAGAGTTTTCCCTTTTTATAAATTATTCGGGTAGGTATTCTTACCATTCCAATATCCATTAAAAGAGCGCCGAGACCCAAATTCCTCAATTCATTATTATCGTAGCTTAGATTTAATCCAAGTATTATAGCAAGAATTGAAACATTTACACTATGAGTAAAAAGGTAATCTCCCTCATTTTTTCTTTGAACAAGCTTAATCATGGAAATTTTATCTTCTTGAACATATTGAATAATCTGCTGAATAATTGATTTACATGAATTTTTATTCAATTCCTTGAGATCCCTTACCTCAGTGAATATTACCCCAATTCTCCTAACCCATTCATCGTGCTTTCTTTCAAGCTTGATATTATCAGCTTCTTCCTCATCAATTTCTTGCGGAGTCGATATTTCAATATATTTAAGACTGTTGTCCTTTTGAGTTTCACGACCTTTAAGGGAATTCTGTTTTTCAACAATTTTTTTTAATTCATCTTCTTTTTTTGCTACTTCATTGTCCTTTAATCCTAAAGCTTTGAAGTCAGTGTTTCCAAGATCAAGCACCTCTCCAGCCGTCTCCACTTCATTTATTCCCCAGGCAAGAAGACGTTCAATATCTTTTTGCTTTATTGGAACCCTCGGCCCGACTAGAATATTATTAGGATCAATATAGATGGATTTTGTAAATTTCAACCCCGGTCTAAGATCACTTGTTTTGATTTTTTTCATTACTTAACCTCAAGCTCCTGTTAAGTTCATATATTTTTGCAATAATCTGAGCAAAAACCTCATATAGCTCAACCGGAATATATGCCCCTTCTTCCAGTTTATCCAAAACACAGGCAAGATCAGGATCATTTTTTATCGGCAGCCCAAATTCTTCCGCATATTTTATGATTCTATCTGCCAAATCACCGCGGCCCTTTGCAATAACTTTAGGAGCTTCATCTTCTGAATTATATCCTACAGCAAAAGCCTGTTTATCTTTACGCGAGTTTGTCATAAGCATCACCCGCAAATTCCCAAATTGTTCTAAAAGGCCATTCTATAATATCTTCTTTGCCTTTCAGAACTTCTATGATTTCTATATTCTCAAATTCAATAAATTGCTTAAAAAGTTCTTTTTTTTCAATATCACAATAGATACAACCACTTATAATTTTATTTTTCTGTCTTAAAGCCAACCTGATATTACCAATTTCACTCAGGTTAAATTCTGTAAAAATCCAGAAAGAATTGCCTTTCTTTTTATTTCCAAGGATGAAAAAGGGCAATAATTCCGCTTCTTCCCTGTTTTGCATCATAAAATATAAGAATGACAT
>JAGLSM010000054.1 GCA_023135745.1 Spirochaetota bacterium
AACAAAATTTACACCTTACCTCCGACCCCGCTTACACGTTAAGCTATTTCGGTTTAATCAAACCCGAAGCAATCTCATCCATATGCGCAAACGGATTTTTTTCAACCGAATCATTAACAGAAATATCAATAACATCATAGAGCTTATCAAGCTGACTGATGACCTGATGTATCTGCTGATTCTCATTGATCATTAAGAGCATACGGCTCTTTTCATTATCTTCTAATGGAAAACAGACAATACCTTCCAGATTAAAAGTCCTCCGCGAGAATAGCCCTGTAATATGAGACATGACTCCCGGATGATTTTTTACAGTTAAATCTAAAATTTTATAATTCATTTTATGCTCCTATCATTTCAGTATTTGACGCGCCCGGTTTAACTATGGGAAAAACGTTTTCCTCAGCTTCTATTGGAATATTTATCAGACATGGCCCGGCCTGGTTAAAAATGTTTATCAGGAATTCCATGGGAAAAGAATAATTATTAAGATCATATCCCGGAATACCAAAATTATTTGCTATGCCGGCGAAATTTGGATTAGACTCAAAACGTGTCGCAATAAAATTCTGGTTATAAAACAACTCCTGCTGCTGACGAACCAGTCCAAGATGCTCATTATTAAACAGAAGAATCTTTACATTCAGATTCAAATCGGCAAGTGTCGCCAATTCCTGGATATTCATCAAAATTGACCCATCCCCGCTTATACATATTATCATTTTCTCAGGACACTCAAGAGCCGCGCCAATAGCTGCCGGCAATCCAAAACCCATCGTACCAAAACCTCCCGATGTTAGGAGTGTCCTTGGTTTTGAAAAAGGATAATACTGGGCTGCCCACATCTGATGCTGTCCAACATCGGTTGTGATGATTGTTTCAGGATCAAGAATTTCACCGAGATTTTTAATGAGATTTACGGGATTATAAAATTCCGAAGAGTCAGGAATCGATATCGGATTTGCTTCTCTCATTATCCTGATTTCATTATTCCACTTTTCACGTCCTTCTTCATTGATCGCCGGAAGTATCTGTTCCATAAAGGCCTTCAAATCTCCATTGATCGAAAAATTAGTTTTTTTCAATTTATCTATTTCTGCTTTATCAATATCAATATGAAGAATAGATGCTTTTGGACAAAATTTTTCAAGATTACCTGTCGCTCTGTCATCAAAACGAGCGCCAAGTGTAATTAAAAGATCCGCTTCATTCATCATGATATTGGTATATCTGGCTCCATGCATTCCAAGCATTCCGTGATTCAACCTGTGTTTAGCAGGAAAAGCACCAAGCCCCATCAATGTTGAAACAAGAGGAATACTGTTCTTTTCCGCGAGTTCCAGAAGCAGCTCCTGTGACCCCGAATTGATTATACCTCCACCGATATAGAGCAGCGGTTTTTTAGCCTGATTAATCATAGCTGCGGCTTTTTCAATATCCGGAGCCTCAATTTTAGGTTTTGTAAAATCATTCCTGATTTCAGGCCAGCTTTCAACTTCGATTTCCTGCATCTGAATATCTTTTGGAACATCGATAAGAACAGGTCCCGGCCGTCCCTCCGCAGCAATTTCAAAGGCAAGGGGGAGAACTTCCAGAAGTTCCTGTGCAGACCTTATCAGGAAATTATGTTTTGTGATTGGGATAGTCATGCTGTATGTGTCAACTTCCTGAAAAGCATCCGTCCCTATCATTGATGTTGGAACCTGTCCGGTTATCGCGATAATCGGAACAGAATCAAGTTTTGCATCCGCAATTGCGGTAAGCAAATTTGCCGCGCCGGGCCCTGATGTAGCAAAACAAACTGCCGTTTTACCGCTTGCTCTTGCCATTCCCTGCACGATAAATCCCGCGCCCTGTTCATGTCTTGCAAGAATATGCTGTATACTGCTCTGATTTAGAGCAGTATATAAAGGCAGATTTGCGCCGCCCGGAATTCCCGCGATCTTTTTAATACCATGGTCCTCGAGTATTTTAATAATTATCTCGGCACCGTTATACTTTGTTTTCATTTTTTTCTCCTTATTTTTAAATTTAAAAAAGCCCCCGACCGGTTAAGGCGGAGGCTTTATAAAAAAGCACGACTCTTTCAAGTCCGCGGCTTAACCGATTGAAACATTTTCACCACATTCACACCATTCCGACTAATATTTACATCATTACCGAAGTTCATTTTTGTTTGAAACATCCTTTACCTCCTCTGGGTTATATAAGGGTTCTTTTAAATATAGATTTTTAAAATTACCCATAAAAAAAGCCTCCATCCGGTTTGCACCGGTGGAGGCATAACGTTTATATTTATCGTTATCCGTTACCTAGCGCATACCCCTATCAGGACAGCTCACCACTACCGCCACATAAGAAACAACCTGTGCTAGATAACTCTGAGAAATTTTCACTTGTCACACCTTTAGTATTTTCATGAAGTTTATCAATAAAAGACATATATGTCAAATTTTTTATTTGATATGAAAATCAAATTTTTAGAATAATTCTTAACAAAGCAAAATTCAGCAAATCACAGTTTTAATTTATTCAATTGAAGTTTTTTATCAATTCTACTTTGTTACCCTTATCAAAGTATTTGATTTCATCAAATACATACCCCGCCATTTCAATTCCTCGGCCGTGAGGTATCATTTTTTTGTTAACTGTATCCACATCAACTTCCAGCATTTTTTTATAATCAAACCCGAATCCCTGATCTGTGATCCTGTAAGTAACTCCTTTTTCATCCAGGGAATATTCAACTAAAACACTCCGCCCCTTATAGGATTTTTTCTTACGTTTATCAGCAATCAAATAAAAATAGTTATCATCCTTTAAAGCTTTTGTTTTATCTTCAAAGGAGATGTTTAAATTGCCATGTTCAATAGCATTAATGAGTATCTCCCTAAGAGCAATACGAATAGTATTGGCTTTTTTTGTGTCAATAAATCTGTACAAATTTCTTGTCAAACGATATGTCAACTCTTCGGCAGTTAACAAATAATTACCAATTTCATAGCCTTGTTTCTCATATTTAAAATAGTTAACTAAACTGTCCTGCATAATACTGTGAGCCTTGCAGAGAATCTCGTTCCCGCCGCCGATATTGAGATATTCCATTCTTACTTGCATCTCAATTGGTTCTGTGCTGATAGAAGACTTAAAGACAACATTAAAGGATATAGGCTCTTTATCTTTCGCAAATAAGTCTAACTTCTCCCGGACAATTTTTTTGACAACCATACTTTCCCCGGTTCCTTCATAAAGCAGGTCAAAAAAATTTATTCCACTCACTTTTTCCTGTTTGATTTTAAGCATACGCTCAATTGAGCTGTTAGCTGTTAATATTTTCCAGTCTTTATCCAAAGAAAACACAATTTCATTGGAACCTTCTACTAGCCGTTTATACTTCTCTTCTGAAATACTTATCTTCTGATAAGCTGTGTTAAGCTCATCATTCATAATATTAATCTTGTCACCCAACGCAAATGAAAACAATATTACCTGCAAAAGAGAACCAATTTGCTGAGCATAATCTGTGAAAAATATTTTGGGTACTACCCCGAATTTATTTAATCCCAGAGTAACAGTGCCTAATAAAAAAACAGACCATGCTAATAGATAATATCTTGCAGCCCGGTATCCTTTTATAAAAACAATATATCCTATAACAAGCAACAACATAGCAGCTAAATTTGTAACTATGGTGACCACTTGAGCGCCAATGTTGTAGTCTATAACTAAGGTAATCACACCAGAAGCCAAAACAATGAAAAAAGTAATAACTAAGGTTTTGTTTATTTCCGGAAACTTCTTTTTAACATTTAAAAAAGATATCCCAAACAAGACGGCTGCAGAAGCGGCAGTCCCAATAAAAAAAAGGATACATTTATTACCCCAGGAGATCCAATTAGGCCAAAGGATCTGCATTGCAAAACCATCCAGCGATAATTGGTATAAAATATTAAAAAAAACAAAAATGACAAAATAGATATAGCTGCGGTCACGGACTGCAAAAAAGATAAACAGATTATAAGTTAACATGATAAGCATCACGCCGTAATAAATACCATGAGGCAACAGGTCATTGTGAGATTGCTGAATGAATCTGTCTGAAGAATATAAATATAAAGGAAGCTGGACAGCGCCTTTAGTCTGAATGCGTAAATAAATGGTTGTTGTTCCTGGCTGCAGCCTAAGTCTAAATGTAAACATCCGATGTTTAATCTTACGCTGCTTAAAAGGCAGTCTGTCACCGCTGAATTCTTTTTTAAAAGCCCCGTCTTTTTGTTTTATATAAACATTTACATAATCTAACGAAGGATAGGCTACCTGGAGCAGCCATTCCTTTAATTGCTCTTTTTTTACTGGATAATTAAGCCGGAAACGAAACCAGTGGGCTGATGTATCAAAGCCAAGATTAATTATCTTAGTTTTATTTTTTTTGAATTTTTTAACAAATGCCTGTGAGGCAACTTGATTTATAGTATAACTCTGATCTTTATCTCGTAAATAGCCGGCATACATACCAAGAGTATATTTGCTCTTGGTATGTACTATTTTTAGAATTTTGTTGTTATTCTTTTTTTTGGCAATCTGTGCAAAGCTTACACTTGCACAGATTACAAAAATAAAAAGGAAAATTATTTTTCGCCGGTTTTTTTTCATAATATGTACCTTTGATAATTCAACCAATCCTTGAAAATATTTACAGCTGAATTCTCAAACACAATCTAATAACACAGTTTTTGAAGTCATTGTTAGAACAATAAATCATTATATACTCAAATTCCCCTGCATTGCAAGCAAAGAAAAAAGAATGTTGGTCAGGATTTCTTGAATATATTAAGGAAATTCAATCTGAGAAAAAAACAAGATTTGATACAATTAAAAATTAACGATTATAAAATATAACTACTGTACTAAATAAATAATCAACAACTGGACAAGACGAGTAATTTAAATTTAAAAAATGAAACCAGTTTAATTTGAGAATGTATATATAAGTAAAACAGACGCTGAACTACAGCGTTATTCCAAGGAGGCACATATGCGTCAATTTACTTTATTTTTTCTAATGGGACTTTCCCTGTTATTCATTGTTTCAGCCTGCGGTTCTGACACAGGAGACTTAAAAATCTCATTAACAGACGCGCCAGCGGCAACAAACTTCGAGAGTATCTATGTCAATTTTGATCGGATAGAAGTATCTACATCTGCTTCAGCAAATGATGACAGCTCATGGCAGGTTATTAATGAAAACGGAGGAACAGTTGACCTTCTTACACTTAATAACGGTATTCTTCACGAGCTTGGTATTGCTTCACTAGCGCCGGGACAGTACAACCAGGTCAGATTGTATATAAAAACCGCGTGGGTAATCGTAAGCGGTGTCTCAAATTCTGTACACCTTGCTTCGGATACTATAAAACTAGTTAGCCCTTTTACAATTACAGCGGGTATTACAACAGAATTGATTGTAGACTTTGACGCTGCTCATTCAATCAACTTCAATCCTGCTTTAGAAACATATACCCTGACACCTGTTACAAGACTGGCTCAAAAAGATTTGACCGGTGCCTTTAAAGGTCTGATAACTTCCCCTCCGGCGGATGTTACGATTACAGCTTCCGCGTACTTAAACGGTATTTTTTATTCAGGCACTACCTGCGATGCTGCCGGCAGTTTCATGTTAGCTTATATGGAGCCCGGCAACTATAATATACTTATTGAAGCAAACGGATATCAGACAGTAGAAATCACAAATCAGACAATTGCAGCAGGCATAGTAAATGAATACTCCGGGAGTATCAACCTTATCGCCAACTAATTGTTTTTTGACTGTTCAGTAATAAGACGAGCAATTTATCCCGATCCAATAGATCGGGATAAATTGCTCGTCCTGGTAAACTTACTGTTATGGTTCGGATAAAAATAAAAAGACACCTTCTTTTAAAAAGGAAGGTGTCTTTTAAAAATTAGTGTTCTAATTTTTATTTCCCAAGCAGCTGACTCATCTTGACAAGCCGCAAGAATTCATAACGGTAACCTTCCTTGTCTTTACCAATTGATTTCTTTGCAAGCTTTAAAATACTGTTGTAATTTGAACTGCCTTTAAATTTTGAGCCTCTCAAAACCATTCCATACTGAGCAACAGCCGCGGAAAAGCGGAAGTTATTAGATGTTCTATTTAATGAAACAAGCTTATCATTTACCGGACTAACCATTAAAATACTCTTGTTCTCTTTTGGTTTTTTATATCTTAATTTAACAGTCATTAGTTCCCTGTTTTTATAAGCATTTTTAGTTACCTTAGTAGTCTGGTATTTAAGAGCATCAACATTACCTGAGTCAATCTTAACACCTACAGGAACTATCTCATACAGAGCAGTTACTGTGTGACCCGCGCCAAGTTCACCGGCATCTTTTTTATCATTGTTAAAATCCTTCTTTTTGAGCATCCTGTTTTCATACCCTACAAGTCTGTATGCCTTAACCTTTGCAGGATTAAATTCGACCTGTATTTTAACATCCTTTGCTATGGTGAATAATGTTCCGCCCATTTCAGTTACCAGCACTTTTTTTGCTTCAAGGAGATTGTCGATATACGCGTAGTTTCCGTTACCCTTATCAGCAAGCTTCTCGAGTCTGGAATCTTTATAGTTACCCATACCAAAACCCAAAACGGTGAGATATATACCAAGCTTACGTTTTTGTTCAATCATCCTAACCAGTGCGCCGCTGCTTGATACTCCCACATTAAAATCACCATCGGTAGCAAGGATAATTCTATTATTCCCGTTTCTCATAAAATGTTTTTTCGCTACAGAATATGCAAGTTTGATTCCTGCTCCGCCGGCTGTTGAACCTCCGGCCCTTAATCTATTAATTGCATCCAGTATCTTTCCTCTATTTCTTCCCGAGGTTGAAGGGAGAACCAGCCCTGCAGCTCCTGCATAAACAACTATGGCCACACGGTCATTTTCCCTCAGGTTTTTCACAAGAAGCTTCAAAGCCGATTTAAGAAGAGGAAGCTTGTTTCTGGAAAACATTGACCCGGACACATCAAGAAGAAAAACAAGATTACTCGGAGGAAGTTTATCCATATTCATTTTTTTACCGTGCAGTCCAATATGAACCAGCTTATGCTTTGGTTTCCATGGGCATCTTGAAACTTCAGTTGTGACTGAAAACGGATGCCTGCCTTCCGGTTGTTTATAATCGTAAGAAAAGTAGTTAATCATCTCTTCTATCCTGACCGCATCTTTTGGAGGCAATTTACCGGATTTTACAAACCTTCTGACATTAGCGTAGGAAGCAGTATCAACATCAATGGAAAATGTTGAAAGCGGATTTTTCGCAGCATTCATGAATTCATTTTCATAAACCCTGTCATACTCTTCTGTATTATGGCGAATTCTATAAGAAGAATCACTATAACCCAGTGGAGCGCCGCTTCTCCTGCCATACAGCATTTTAACTTTGGGACTTGAGTAGTAAAAATCAAGTTTGGATTCTGATTTTGTTCTGCTTTCCCCATCAACAGTCTTTATGCGTCCTTTGTTATTCTGAATCACTAAATCCTTGTTTCCGCAATTAATAAAAAACTGTGAAGTTAAAAGCATAAAGCTTAAAATAATGCCTATACTTGTGTTTGCTTTCATTTTTTTCTCCTTTTCTTTGTTATTCATTCTTGCTATTTATAACTATTGTTTTAAAATTGTTTTGTTCATTTTTTTTCAAATATATTTTAGAAACTTATGAAGGACGATATTATGAAAAGTCAATTTGAAGTTAAAAGCGAAGATCTGATAAAAAAAATCAAGGAACTTATTAATAAAGGTAATTTAAGAAAAATCATAATTAAGAATGCACAAGGAGAAATTTACTTCACCATACCTCTTAATATCGGAATAGCCGGACTTGTCCTTGCTCCGGTATGGGCGGCATTGGGAGCCATTGCGGCGCTGGCTTCAAATTTCACTATTGAAATTGAAAAATCAGAAAAAAAAG
The DNA here is from genome assembly GCA_023135745.1 of Spirochaetota bacterium. Lineage (GTDB taxonomy): Bacteria > Spirochaetota > JAGLSM01 > JAGLSM01 > JAGLSM01 > JAGLSM01. Next base: position 7,999 of record JAGLSM010000054.1, read on the forward strand.
AATAGTCTAAACGTGTATAGCCAGACCATCCACTGATCTCATTGCCTCCATGACTGCTTCGGATAGACTGGGATGAGCATGTGTAATTGAACCGACATCCTTTGGATCGATACCCGCGGCTCTTGCAAGAAGAATTTCATGGATTAATTCAGTCGCGTCAGCTCCAACGATATGGGCGCCAATAATTTCTCTTGTATCAGGTTTGAATAACAATTTTATCATACCATCCGATTTTTCAACCGCCACTGCTTTTCCAACACCCTTGTATGGAAAAACAATATTGTTAAAGGATATGCCCTTTTCTTTTGCCTCTCTTTCTGTATAACCAAATCGTGCTATCTGAGGCTCGCAGTATATTGCTCCGGGTATCAGGAGAGGATCAAGCTTCTTTTCAGCTGAACCATGCCCCGCCATATGTTCAACAGCTATTTCCGCCTCTTTTGAAGCAGCATGAGCCAGAAGAGGCGACCCTGCAATGTCCCCTGCAGCATAAATAGAAGGAACAGATGTTTTATAGTAATCACCGGTTTGAACGAATCCATTCCCTGTTTTCACCCCTGCATTTTCAAGACCAATATTTTCAATATTTGCAACCCGTCCTGCCGCTGCTAATAGTAAATCGACAGTCTCTATTGACTCTTCTCCATCAGTCTTTCTGAGAGTAATCTCAAGGTTGTCAGAATTTTTCTTTAATGATACGGCTTTTGTTGAAGCTGAAGTTTTTATACCTGTTTTTTTAAATGATCCTGAGATTACATTAACTACATCGTCATCCTCAAACGGAAGTATGCGGTCCAGCATTTCCACAACATGAACATCAACACCAAAGGCATTCATAATATATGCAGCCTCAATACCAATAGCGCCGCTGCCCATGACAAGCATTTTTTTTGGAAGTTTTTCAAGCATGAGAAAACCTGTTGAACTTAATACCATTTTTTCATCAACTTCAAAACCCGGTATCTGCCTGCTACGTGACCCTGTTGCTATTAATATATTTTTTGTACTTATCTTTCTTTCATTATCAATAGTAATCTCATTCGTCCCGCTTATTACCGCGTTACCCTTTATCAGTTCAATGTTATTTTTTTTCAGCAGGTATTCTACTCCACGGGAAAGAATTGCCGGGGCTTTACGGGATTTTTTGAAAACCTTTGAATAATCAAAACCT
>JAGLSM010000055.1 GCA_023135745.1 Spirochaetota bacterium
AGGTTTCTAACCTTTTTCTATATTCATTTACTATAGTAAGGATGTAATCCTTTTTAGTTTTCCCATCATCCTTAAAGATGTCATCATCCTTTAGATGATCATCCTTTTTGTCATCAGAATCTTTATCATCATCGGTGTCTTTCTTTTTCTTGTCAGAGTCCTTATCATCAATGTCTTTCTTTTTTTCATCAAAATCTTTTTTCTCTAAATTATCAGATGTACCGCCTTTGACTACGGGATCAGCAAAAATATTTAAAGACAGACATGTTATATATAGGAATATCAAAAGAAAAATATAAAATGTAGTTTTTAATACGGTTCTTCTAGTGTTCATAATTATTTCCTTTATTAATCATTCATTGTTTCTCAAAATTTGGTAGAACTCTGAAGGCTGGTCGATTCCTGCCCGGTAATGTTTCCTGATTCATCTTTAGAAAAACCCTTTTGATATACTAATTCTACAGAGGAATTTTCCGAAGGTATAAATTTAAGGGAGATTTTAGCAATAGAGTAAAGACCGTGAATAGAGAAAAGATCACTTAAATTATTAACTTCCATTCTTGAATATTCCATATTGAATTCAAATATTTTTCCCATCAGATTAGGACTGATTTTCAGCTTGATATCGCCTCTAACCCGTTCTCCTTCGTTCCAACTCAAAGAAAGATTAACATAAATATCATCTTCTTTTACAACCTTGAATGATTTCCAGGTAGACAGTTTAATACCTGTATAACTGCTTTGATTTTGAGTATTCGTAAATGTGGAATATTTTGTAGCACGCTGTGTCATATAATAGCTGTCAAAATACGGGGCTTTGTAGCGATCAGAAAAACGATTAACATCAATCTTCCAATCAATATATTCAAAAAATTGCCCTGATATACCAATCGACATACCGCTGCCTCTGTTGTTAATGTAATTATATGAGGCATAGAATGTCCATTTGAAAATCCAGAATTCAAAAGGAATTTCCATGTCAGTACCTATAATAAATAAATCATCTTCACTAACTTCATCATCCTTAAAACCTATGCTGGCTGTTCCTGTTTGCGTAGGATCTCTATTATCTAAATCAGCACTAAAAGTAAAACCAAGCACCAGATCCTTCAGGAAAAAATATTCAATTGATTTGAAAGGCCGAGCGAAGAACCTTGCAATATGAATATCAAGATCAAGAATGTTTTCTGTGAAGTATTCAAGTCCTACATCACCTGTATCCAAATATAGAAACAGACCTTGCATAATAAGTGTAGGGGCAAAGACATTATTTGAAAATTTATACATAATTGTACCATGGCCTATGGAAAAATTCTCAAAAACCCCTATTTTAAAATAGAATTTCTCACCCATGTCTCCAATACGAAAAAGCTTGATTCTATTAATCACATCTTTCCATGTTGAATATAAACCTTCCCGTAGTTTGAAATCTTTATCAAAATCAAAAAGCAATTGCAAGGTGAGTTGAACATCAATATTCAGAGTAATATCAGGTGTTATTACAAATCTGGTATAAGGCTGATCATCAATAGTAATACCACCAACTTCAACTGAGGAACCAAGATTAAATTCCACAGCATAACTCTGGTGGGTAAATGTTATGATTATTAATAAAAGAAGAACAAAAAGCGATATCTTTTTATGCATACTAAATTCCTTGTTTGTTAATACAAGCTGCTGAAATTTTGAAAATTTTAATAAATAAACCCATTTTTGCAAGGGCACTTAATCTTTTATTCAACATTCTAGTTTCCACTCATTTAAATAAAAAATTAAAGGTTAACACATAAACTAAGGCTATTATATAAAATTTGATAATACAAGAATTTTTAACAAAAATATAATAAATCAAAAGGAGTAGATTCTTGTCATTTCACGCATTTTTTCATAATTTATTTAAATCATGATTGCTTCAGGAGAATTAAAGTGGAAAAACTCAAGATTAATATTGAAAAATACAAAAACCAATTGCCATCAATGAATATAAATGCTATAAAATCTCTTATAAAAGCCATACTCGATGAGAGAAAGCACAACCGGAAAATCTCCGAGACTGACTTTAAAAATCTGAAGGAACTTGAAAAAAAAGCAGAAGAAGAACTAAAAAAGAGAAAGTTCCTGAATGATAAAACAAAGAGTGATTACGATTCATGGAAAAAAAACATGGAAAATGGAAAACGCTGTTATTAAAACCAGGACCCTATCGCTCTATGTTAATTTCATGAATAATTTTATATAAAAATGTAAACGGATAAATACATGAATAAACGATACTTCAAATACATTATCATTCTGATCCCGTTTCTATTTCTGTTATTATTGGAATTGCTTCTTGGATTATTCAGTTTCGGATACTCAACAGATCTTTTTGTAATCCGAACCCATAACGATGAAAAAGAATACTACTATTTAAACCGAACAGTTGTACAAAAATATTTTTCAAATAAAGTTAAAATGACCCCTGCCTTTGAAAGGTTTCCTGTTAAAAAATCCAGGGATACCGTTCGTATTTTATGTTTCGGCGGCTCTTCTCTCCAGGGATTCCCTTATTTAAAAAACCTTGCCATACCAGGTTTAATCGAACAGATATTAAACAAAGCTCAGCGATACAAAAAATATGAAATTATAAACACTGCAGTAATTGCCCTGGACAGTTCGATAGTTCTGGATATGGTTAAAAAGGCCGGAGGTTACGGCGCTGATTATTACCTTTTTTTTACCGGACATAATGAATTCTATGGAGCCAGGGGTTACTCCTCCACTTTAAATCCCAAAAACAGTTTTTTAAACAACATGCGTCTAAGTCTCAGAAACCTTAAAATTTTTCAGATGTTTGAATCTATCGTATATTCAATTGTTCCGGCTGCTAAGACATTTCATTCGGTCATTCCGCTTCTTGTAAAAGACAATATTGTAACCAACAGTGCAACTGTAAACAAACAGATCTTAAAAAAATACTCGATAAACATTAATGAAATGATTGAAATCGCAAAAAAAAGAAAAGTAAAAACGATCCTCTTCACCTTACCGTCAAATATAAAAGACTCGGAACCGTTCCAGTCAATCAGGGAAAGGCCTTATTATCTCAGCCGGTTCAGGATGAATAGTGATAAACGCATAATCGATCAGGCTTATAAAATTAACATGAAGAAAATAAAGAACTCACTGAACAAAAATACCAATGACGCAATGTATAATTATATTTATGCCTGCAAGCTTTATCAACGAGGTAAAAAAAATAAAGCCCGCGAATATTTTAAAAGAGCCAAAGATCTGGACATGCTTAAACTGAGGGCATCATCGCAGCTAAATGAATTTTTAAGAAAAAATAAACAAAGAGTCGATTATTTTTATGATTTTACAAAAATTATAAATAACAGGTCAAAATCAAAAATCGGTGATAACGAATACTTCACCGAATACCTCCATCCAAATATTAAAGCAAATATAATGGCTGCAGTCGATATAGCAAAAATGCTTGAGCCTGACCTCCGGCTGGAAAGTTTTAATATTAAAAAACTCGATTACTCAATAGTTGACATAATTCACACATCACTTTCACTATGGATTTACTTTCACCGATACCCGTTTATACTCAATAATTATAAAAACAAACTGCTCATCAATAAAATATTCAAAGTGAAAGGGAAGAAGCTGTCTTTAAAAAAAGAATTCTCCCGGCACCAGGAACTGTTTGACGCGCTTCTTAATCTCTCAATAAAATTAAAAAGAAAAAACAATATATTAAAATCACACAGTGAAGCTGCAAGATACTACTACGATAAAAAAGATTATAAAAACGCAAAAAAAGAGCTTCTTATCGTCAAAAGAATCCATGATGAACATATACTCAACCTGAGAGAACTTCTTTATGTTTACATGAAACTGAATGACCGTTACAATGCCAAGAAAATAAACACATTAATCAATAATCTTGTAAAAAAGAAATAGAAAAAACAGTGTAATAATAATCGGTTCATAACCTATTAAACGGGAAGTATTCAAACATGTTTAAAACTCTGAAATTCATACTCTTTTTTATTTTGATTTTATTTTCTTACTCGTACAGCCTTGACTGGCCGATGTTCAGAGGCAATCACTTTCTCACAGGAAACAACGATCAAGTGATCCCGAAAAACCTGGATCTGGCATGGAAGTTTAAGGCATCATCATGGGTATTCCATCCTGTATCAAGCGATGGACTTGTCTACTTTCCCAGCCTTGATAAAAAACTCTACTGCCTTGACCTTGAGACAGGAGAATTAAAATGGTCTTACAACCTGGGCTATCCCGCAATCAGGATGCCGGTAATATACGGCAAATGGATATATGTTGCCTCAGGTAGATATATATACTGCATCAATAAATGGAACGGAAATCCTGTCTGGTCAAGATCCTTTGGTTCATATTCACAGCTCTCAACACCTATAGTTGAAAACGGAGTTCTTTATTATGGCAACAGGGGTGCTTTTTACGCAAGAAGAGCAGATAACGGAAGCTTAATATGGGAAAATGAAAATATTAAGACATATGGAGGATCTCCAATATTTTCTGACGGAAAGATTTTTACCCAACACAGGGATTATACAGAATTGAAATACTATCTGGTCTGTATAGAAGCTAAAAACGGGCATATAAAATGGAGAAGAAGCATTCACAAAGATCCGAACATTTTTACCCCTGTTGTTTACAAATCCAAAGTCTATATAGGTACATCATATTTTCTTGAATCCTACGAGATACAAACAGGACGCTTGTCCTCTTCACGGCGTTTTTCATCCAGAATCGGATCCAATCCCATCTTTATAGATGATAAAATCTACATATCCGATACAAAAGGGCATATTGATATACTGAATCCTGAAAATTTCAAAACATTTAAAAGCTTTTCAAATTATAGAAAAAAAGGAAACACTTTTTCGAGTATAGGTCCATGGCTTTATATGACAGATACATCAGGATCTCTTCTTGAAATAAACAAAGAAACCGGAATGAAACACAGATCTTTTGACTCAGGAAGCAGGCTTTCCGCCAGGTTCCCTCTCCTGTTCAGGGGACGTATAATATTTAATTCAAAAAATACGGTATTTTGCCTGGGTAAATATCCGTTAAGAAAAAAACTGCGCAATAAAAAAGAAAAACTACGTCTGGTTTTCTTCAATAAGGATACAAGGAAAAGATTAACCGGCCGTATTAGAATACTCTGGAAATGGTCCAATGAATGGGATGATACAATCAAAAACCTTAAATTGGGAAAAATAGAACTCAAGAAAAAGGTGCGCATCCCTTCTATTATGGTTTTTGAAAAAAAAGGATTTCTCACACGAACAATAAAACTGCAGAAAATACCTCAAAACAGGACATTGATTATTTACTTGAAACCGCTTAAACGCGGCATTACATTGGTGTTTCACGATATAAAATTCAATACAGACTCAAGCGGATTGATGAGAAAAGCCATAGCTCCCTTGAGAAAAATCGTTCGTTTATTAAAGCTGAATCCAATGGTGAAAATGTCAATACAAGGACATACTGACAATACAGGCACTGCAAAATACAATATGACCCTTTCTCAAAAAAGAGCCTATGTCGTTTATAGATTTCTTGTTAAACATAACATATCCTCATCTCGGCTCAGCTACATCGGCTACGGACAAACACGTCCAATCGCAGATAATAAAACAAAAAAAGGACGCTCCCTAAATAGAAGAACAGAATTTAAAATTCTACAATATCAAAAAGAGGAATAATATGACTGTCAGTAAAAATAATAAATCACCTGAGAATCTGAAGAATGAAAAAGGAAATAAAGCACTAATAATAAAATCAATTCTAATTCTTGCTGTATTAAGCGGCCTTCAGTTTTTACTGATTTTTACAATCGGATCAAATAAACTAAAACAGTTGGATAAAAATTCACTCTATAATATCAATATTACAAAAATTCTTGATCTGGATTTTCCGAGTTTAAATGAAGATCATATAAATGACATACTTAACAAGCTCAAAAAAGATATTAAAACCAAACTCGGATTCAACCTTTCTTTTAAAATAAGAAAAACCATATTAATCAATAATTATATTTCTTCATCCGACAGTCTTTTTGACACAGACTCAGCAAAAGCCTATTTTAAAAAGAATCAGACATATCAATTACATCTTACTAAAGATATGTCATGGCTTGAGCTGCTCCTCAAAAAAAATCTATCAAAAAAACTCTTGTCAAATTACTATAAAATTAAAAATCTTAAAAAGGTTATCACTCAAAACTTCATTAAAAATTTTAAAAAGAACATCCTTATTAGAAATAATAAGGGCATCCCTGTATTCGCACTGCCTTCAAAAATACCTTCTTCATCTTCAGCATATTGGAGTTATATTGCCTCTCACCAAAGTAAAAGCGATTTTATTATTTCGAATTCCCCAATATTCTTTCCTTCAGGAAAAACACCGGCGGATGCTGTGAGCAGAGGAGGGATGGTTAATTTTATGATAACAGATTCACGAAGATCAATGCAGGGAAGCCTGATCCTTTCATACTACTCTGTATTAAAACAGAATTACACAACCCGTATAAGAAAAAATATACTTTCTGAACTTGCTCTCCAGGGATTTGCGATGCTTCTAAACAGAGTCTCCTATGATTCGGATAATACAAGATCCTTATTATACCCGGCTTTTGGCTATAACTATAAACGATGGTATTTAAACGGGCAGAGAAAAATAAATAAAATAAAAATGGAAAAACTAAAGGATTTCGGCGGTGACCAACTGTGAACGACAATGATAAAAAACTACTGATTGATACAGCAGTCAAAGCTTCCGAAAAAGCAAGGTCTCCTTACTCCGGATTCAGAGTCGGAGCGGCTGTCATAGATGAGCAGGACAAAATATATACAGGATGCAATATTGAAAATGCCTCTTATGGCCTGACCTGCTGCGCGGAGAGAGTTGCTATATTCAAAGCCGTAAGCGAAGGTTCAAAAAGGATAAAAGGACTTGCCGTATTTTCTCCGGATAATAAAGGATACATATCTCCATGCGGAGCCTGCCGACAGGTCATCCATGAGATCGCGCCGGAATCAATTGTTATACTCGCAGATAATAAAAAGAATTATATAGAAAAAACACCGGATGAACTGCTTCCCGGAGCTTTTTCACTTGACAGCTGAGTCACGCCTGAAAATCTCATAAAATACAAGCGATGCAGAAACTGAAACATTAAGTGAATCAATTTTGCCAAGTGTCGGTATGGATATAGTATAATCGCTGTTTTCAAGGACAAGACGTCTCACACCATCGCCCTCCGACCCCAGAATAACAGCAAATGGTTCGTTAAATTCTGCGTCCCATAGCTTTTTTTCCCCTGCAGCAACCGCCGCGGCAATCCAAAAACCCAAGCCCTTGAGTGTTTCAATCAAACGCACAAGATTGCCTACCTCAACAACATGACAGTACTCTTCTCCTCCGCAAGCGGATTTTGACGCGGATGAGTTAAAAGGAGCTGCATTTTTATCCAAAATAAAAACATGCGAAATCCCGAACTGGGCGGCAGATCTCACAATTGCCCCAAGATTATGAGGGTCCTGTACCCTGTCAAGTATTGCTACTCTCGGATTATTTCCTGATTTAATAGCCTTATCAAGATCATTTTTCCAGTCAACAACTATCCTGTTTTCATTAGCCCTTTTTAAGTCCAAAAGCAGTCCCTGATGATTCTTTCCGGAAGTTTTTTTTTCCAGTTCCCTTCTGGAAACTGTTACCACTTGAAGGCCTTTGTCTTTAGCTTTTTCAATAATTTCACGGCTGTCATTTTTATTTAAACCGGAGGCTATAAATAAGGTTCCATCCAGTTTTTGACTGGAGCGAAGTTTTTCTTTAACCGGGTTTTTTCCGTAAATAAAATCAGACATGGATAATCCTTCTAGGCCTTTTTTTCCCAGACCGTACCTTGAGGCGTGTCTTTTAAAATTATACCGGCAGATAAAAGCTCATCCCTAATCCTGTCAGATTCAGCAAAATCCTTATTTTTACGAGCTTCATTTCTTGCTTTTATTTTTTCCTCAATTTCATTATCAATAGTTTCCCTCTCAAATTTGAGCATACCAAGGACAAGATCAACCCTCTGGAAAGCTTTAAAGATTTTTTCGGCGGCTGTTTTTGAAAGCGGGAAAAACTCTCGGCATTTTTTAATAAAAGAAAAAACAGAACCAAGCGCCTCTGAAATATTTAAATCATCATCCAGAGCGGATTCAAAACTTTGAAGCATAACGTCCATTTCCTTGACAGCTGATTGTTCTGAATCTCTGCTGTCATCTTCAAAATCCATAAGCTCATGTATAAATCCGTTAAGCCGGTGAAGTGCGGATTCAGAAGCTCTTAAACCATCTTCGGTGAAGTTCAGCATCTTCCTGTAATGCGTGGAAATCAAAAGATACCTTATAGAGTCTTGACTATACCCCTTATCCAGAAGATCACGAAGGGTGTAAAAATTACCCTTGGATTTTGACATCTTTTCACCGTTAACAATCAGATAATCACAGTGAAGCCAGTATCTAACAAAAGGTGATGCGCCATTGGCTCCCTCACTTTGAGCTATCTCATTTTCATGATGAGGAAACTTATTGTCAATACCGCCCGTATGAATATCTATCTGACTTCCGAGAAGTTTCATACTCATGGCCGAACATTCAATATGCCAGCCCGGACGCCCTTTACCAAGTTCAGTCTCCCAGAAGACATCGCCGTCTTTTTCGTTATATTTTTTCCAAAGCACAAAATCACTTACATTATCTTTTTCATACTCATCCGAATCAACACGCCCTGACCCGCCGGCCTGAAGACCTTCTCTATCAAGATGCGCCAATTTTCCATAATCGGGAAAACTCTTTATATCATAGTAAACAGAACCGTCCTTTTCATAGGCGTGCCCGTTTTTCTGAAGCTTTTTAATAAGTTCGACCATCTCATCTATATAGTCCGTAGCCGCCGGATAAGACATACATTCGGCAATATTAAGTTTTTTAATATCTTCAAAAAAAGCGTCTTTATATTTCTTCGTATAATTATTTAATGACATACCCTGTTCTATCGAATTTCTGATTGTCTTGTCATCCACATCTGT
>JAGLSM010000056.1 GCA_023135745.1 Spirochaetota bacterium
CGCTTAAAACTTCAGGGCAGAAAAAAACAACTTCTTCTAAAACGGAGAAGAAATGAGTGATAAAAATCTAAAAGCATCTGTATCGGGGATAAGAGGTATAATAGGAGAGTCCTTTACCCCTCCTGTTATTGAAGCCTATGTTTATTCTTATTGCCGCTGGCTTAAAAGCGGGACTGTAGCTGTTGGACGTGATGGAAGAAAAAGCGGAGGGATGGTTCAGTCTCTCGTTCAGGGGGCATTGCTTGCAAATGGTATAAATGTAATAGACATTGGGATATGTCCTACTCCTACTCTGCTTAACTATGTGCGAGAAAAGGGGCTTGACGGAGGAATTATCATTACTGCCAGTCACAACCCTATAAAGTGGAACGCTCTTAAACTTGTTAAAAAAGGAGGAATCTTTCTTAACAAGGCTGATTTTGACATTGTATCAAAAAATTTCAAGTCAAAAGATCGACTATATGCGGATATTAACAAGATAGGGCTGCTGTGTCAGGATACAGAAGCGGTTAACATACATATCGATAGTTTTATAAAAAAATATGATATTAGTCATATTAAAACAAAAAGATATAGAGTTGCAGTTGATCCGGTAAATGGAGCAGGCTCTGTAATGTTTGAGAGTTTTTTAAAAAGGCTCGGCTGCAATGTTTTTTCTGTTAATGATGAAATTACCGGTTTTTTTTCAAGACCTCCGGAACCGCGGCCTGGTGCTTTGTCCGATCTTTCTAAAACGGTAATAGATAACAAATGTGTTATCGGATTTGCGTTTGACCCGGATGCTGACAGGCTCTGTCTGGTAGATGAAAACGGCACTGCTTTGTCCGAAGAGTATACCCTTGCTCTGGCCATCCTTTCTTTTTATAAGAGGAGAAATACAGGAGACATTAGTGTAAATGTCTCAACAACAAGGCTGATTGATGATATAGCAGCTAAGAACCTTACAAATGTCTTCAGGTCACAGGTAGGAGAAGCTAATGTTCTTGAAGAAATGAAAAAAAGGAATGCTGTCATAGGAGGAGAAGGGAACGGAGGTGTCATATATCCTGCTTTAAACCCATGCCGTGATGCTTTTGTTGGAATGCTTCTTATACTTGATCTTCTGTCCAGACAGAAAAAAACTATTTCGACGATAGTATCTGAAATGCCTTCTTATATAATGATTAAGGACAAAATCATCCTGGAATCAGTCAAGGGAATAAAGGAAAAAGTAAAAAAAGTATTCTCGGATGCTGATTTTGTTTTTAAAGAAAATAACATAGACGGAATCAGACTCGATTTTAAAACAGGCTGGATACATATTCGCGAATCAAATACTGAACCGGTTGTGAGAATAATCGCTGAAGGAACCAGCAAGAAGGAAGTATCCTCCTGGGTAAGCTTTGTCAAGGAAGCTCTGTAGAATAGGTATGATAGAACACTGATTTTGCGGATGCGGCTGATCTACACGGATCTTTTTTAGGCAGGTTCTAACATGCAGAGTAAACGACTAATACTATTTGAATAACATCCAGTGTAGAATAAATTTCTAAGGAAGACCTGTATTTATCTTGAAATTTTATTTCCGTTTCCCCTAATAAAATTAATCCGTGAAGATCCGTTTTAATCTGTTCACTTCGAGAGCCTCAGCACAAGCAATCCGTGTTCCTATCCACTAGTCTTCGTTCTATCTTCTAACAACTACTTTTTTAACTTCGTTGAAATCATCAAATTTGATATGAACAAAATATACTCCCGGATGAACTGTTGTAGATCTTAAGTCTTTGCCGTTCCAGTTGAATTCGTGAGTTCCCGGATCCAGTGTTCTATTTGCAAGTGTTCTTACATGTTCTCCGGAGAGACTGTATATTTTAATTGAAACATTGCTTCTATTGTCAATATTAACAATGACTCTGGCATATTCATTATTGGCAGGTCTGAATATATTTCTGTAGACAAGAGCTGTCTTTTGTGTAATGGGGTTATATGTTGTACGAACTGCTATTTTGTATATCTCATCGATTGATGTTGTATTTGTAAAGTCATTATTACTAAGCTCTCCGTCTATATCAACTGAAACGACAGAAAAGTAGTTGGTGAAGGAACTATAGTAGTTAATGCCAAGAATGTTTTTGTCAAGTTCCAGGGATGTTGTATAGATAGGAGAGCTGTTTGTATAATAGCTGGTACCTTGGTATTCTACATGTGCTTTAATAAGGTAATGGTGGTGTTTGGGGTCGGAGGAAGCGTCCCATTTGAAACTGATGTATTTTTCACGGGGTACAATCTCAACATTGCCCGGTGATGAAGGAGTGGATGTGGTTGATAGAGGGGTTGCTGAGAGACTTGGAACCCCTGCAGCTTGATAATTTGACGCAGAATCAAAGGTGAAGATTTTAAAATTATGAGCCATTCCGCTTGCAAGTCCTGTCCATAGGAAGTTGGTTTCTTTTCCAATCATATTTGAAACGTCAATATCTGTGATTATCCCAAGAAATGGATTGGGTGGATAGCTTGCTACAGTTTGGTAGATCAGACGGATAAATTTAATGTCTTTGTCTGAAGGATTTTTCCATTTTAAAAATATTTTATCCTTGCCGACTACAATAGTCGGTTCAGTAACATTTCCCGGCGGGACTGTGTCGGTAATTGTATTTGTCCAGGAATGCAGGTATGTGCCTTGAGGGCTCCATGTATACGACGACCATTCAAGCGATGTGTTTGTGACATCTAGACGAAGAATTAGATTATTATTGGTTTTAGCATTAGGAGCAATCTTAACTGTGGTCCAGATAATCTGCGGAGAAGAGCTATTGACATATAGCGCGGTGGACAGGTTAAACTCAAGTGTCGTACTGTTTGGATTATGGGTTGAAATAAGAGAGTCGTTTACTGTATTGTAGATTCTGTCTCCATTATCGAGATAAAGTTTAACTTCTTCAATATCGTTATAATCATTTCCGGTATAGGCAGGATAGTACATAATTATTTTGGAAATAAAAAATCCGTTACCGGTTGTGGCATAGGTTGGAGAATCAATTGAGAAACCAAAAACTCCATATGACTGATTCCGCTGTAGTGGTCCGGGCGTATTTTGTATCAATTGCCTGAGATTTGTAACTGTTAATTGATTGTCCCAGATGTAATTTGTGTAAGTAAAATTACCGGTCGGATTGCCTTCATTTGTAATTGTAACGCTGGTGGAGGGTACGATGAAAACATCGGTAGTCTTAAGGGCAAATGACAGTTTGTCCGGGATTCCTGTTCCGTTTTTTTGCGAAATATTAGCCCTTATCAGAAAGTTTTCAGTTACGCCCCGGTTGATGTTAATAGTTGAATTCATGACGAAAGATATTTTTGCACCGCCTATGTAAGTGCCGAACGCTACCAGTGTCTCATTTGTAGCTGATTTATGGTACATTCTTACGGATTGTAGTGAAGAAGCGTTGATTAATGGATCGTACATCAGTGTATATGTCAATGATTTGATTTCTACACTTGAATGTGTTGAACCGCTTAAATTCAATGAAAATAAAAAAAGATCCTGATTGGCTGATAACCTTGCTTTATTGGGATACAGAGTAGTTACTTTATAGGTTAGTATATCTGCGGATATAGCAATGACCGTTAAAATGGAAATAATGAGAATAAAAATGGTATATAGAATGAAATTTGATTTTTTCATAGGCTCTTTATCTGTTTTTTATTAATTATATAGCGGATTTTCTAAAAATAAAGCAAAAATAAAATAAAATTATTAGTTTTATTAAAAATAAACTCAAATTTGAGATATTATAATATAATAACCGGAACTAGGGTCGGAGGTAGCATGAAAATTGCAATAGCAAGTGACCACGCGGGTTTTTTATTGAAAACTGAAATTATCAAATATATTGGCAGTCTTGGGCACGAGGTTGAGGATTTTGGTACTGATTCTGAAGAATCAATGGATTATCCGGACACCATTGCTCCGGCAGCTGGGGCTGTTGCGCAGGGAAAGGCTGACAGAGGTATTGTAATCTGCGGTTCAGGCATTGGGGCTTCGATAGTAGCCAATAAAGTAAGCGGTATCAGAGCCGCTCTTTGCAGTGATGCTTACGATGCTGAATATTCAAGACTTCATAATGACTCAAATGTCATTGTTTTTGGAGCGAGAAAAATAACAGCACAAACTGCTGTTACAATGCTTGATAAATGGCTCAACACGGAATTCGAAGGCGGGCGTCACCAGAGACGTGTGGATAAAATTGCAAACCTTGAGAGCAACAACGAACTAAATTGTTAAATGGGAGTCAGCTATGGAAATAAATGGATCAACAAAGGTTTGCGCTATATTTGGTAATCCGGTATCTCATTCAATGTCCCCGGCAATACACAATGCGGCATTCAGGAAACTAAATCTTAATTATGTTTATACAGCTTTTAATGTTGAGGATCTTAAGAATGCTGTTGATGGAGTAAGAGCTCTTGGTATTAGGGGGCTTTCAGTTACCATTCCTCATAAGGAAGCTATTATTCCATTACTTGATGAAGTTGATGATTTCGCGGAAAGTATAGGGGCTGTGAATACAGTAGTAAATGATTTCGGTGTTCTTAAGGGATATAACACGGATGCTTCAGGAGTACTTTACGCGTTAAAGGATGGCGGAATTAACCTTAACCTTACTAATGTTGTGATTATTGGATCAGGCGGTGCGGCAAGAGCTGCCGGATTTGCGGTTGCAATGAAAGGGAATATTGACTCTCTTGATATCATTGATCCTATTAAGGGGAAGGCCGCGGCTCTTGCCCAAAGCATTAAGGTTAAGGCCGGATTCAGTAAAGTTACAGGCCATATTTTAAGTGATGATCTATTAAAGGATCTGATTGACAGACCGTGTCTGATTATAAACGCGTCTCCAATCGGAATGCATCCTGATATAGACGCGTCTCCTGTCCCTGTTAATATGTTAAATGTCTCTCATAGAGTATTCGATATTGTTTATAATCCATCAGAAACGATGCTGATTAAAAAGGCTAATGAAGCCGGGGCTATTACAGTGACAGGCGACAAGATGTTTCTTAAACAGGCAGTGGGGCAGTTCATACTCTGGACCGGTCTTGATGCTCCATTTGAAATTATGCGTGAAGAGTTTTTAAAAGCAATAAATGGTAAATGATGGATAATTTTAAGCTAATCCTGATTGGCTTTTTCTTTACTTCTAATTAAGAGTTAATATTATGATTATAAAAATTACAGCATCTGCCAAAAAATGAGTTATTAGAGGAGCCAGCACTCCTTTTGTTCTATATCTGATAATTCCTAAAAAAACAGCCCAGACAAAAGCCATTCCAATACCAATGAGTCCTCTTGGGAATCCCTGTACATGCCACAATGAAAAAAACAATGCTTGTATAATTACAATAACTGCAATATTACTGAAAACAGCAGACAGGCCGTCCCACATAACAAGACGGGTAAATAGTTCTTCAACCAGAGTATTAAGAACAGCAAAGACTACACCACCTAAACAAAGAAGTACAATCGGCATTGACGGCAGCTTATCATGAAAAACGGAGAGATCTTTTTTTATATATATGGCCCATAAAAAAAGAGCCGCGCTGCTGATTACAACAGATACAGCAATGAACCACCAGTCTATTCTTTTTACCTTTCCCCATCTTAACCAGCCTAAAGACGATCTCATAGACCGAATTGATAAAACCATAACAACATAAGCAAGACAAGGTATTAAATAGTCAACCCCCGGGAATTGTATACCGATTAGCTTTACCTGGTATGGGATGAGCGGCTGATACAGATATATAAATACAAATAATAAGGCCGGCACATAAAGCTGCCGGCTTTTATAATAGAGCAGCAATAATATTGCCAGTAGAAATATAGTATTAAGAATATAGAATTCAATGGAAGCAAGACAGGAAAAGATAAAATTATACTTTGGAACGACTAATGCAAAGAAGACAGAACATATAAAACAAATTTTTGGTAAAATATTTTTCATTTAAATCTCCATTATACAACTTCATTCTATTCTTTCTGAAATTCAAATGCAAGAACCATTTATCCGAGCAGCCCTTGATGGATTCCATAAGAGACTATCTTTCTTTTCCTCCTTTAATAAAATCTTTAGTTGACAATAGTCAAAAAATCTTTAAAATAGTTTTATTCTATTTAAGGAGTTATTATGCCGTTACTTGCGTCTGAAAAAAATATTAAGCAGGCTTTTTCCAATTTATCTGATGATGAAAATTTCATCTGTTATCTCAGGGCAGGCGGAGGGAAGAGGACTATTCTTGTTTTAACAGACCGCCAAAAGATAATTCTTATGTCTTTTCCGTATTTTGGAAAACCGGCTATTCTTCGTTCAATTCAGGTTATGTCAATAAAAGAGTGTGATTATTTGTCGAATATAAATTTTCATAATTTATATATTGCTACTGATGAAGGCAGTGAACTATTTAAGCTTCCTACAAATCGAACGCAGCAGCTTAAGCTTTTTTTCGATAATATTTTTATGAACAATACAAACGCTATCCCTTCATATATGGAAAAAGATGAGATCATTATGGAGACGATAAAAACAAAGACTGGTCATATTCGCATCACTGACAAAAATGTTTATAAACTCGATAAAGACAATGCAATAAAAGGCAAAGTGATTTCTAAAGAAAAAATCCCGCTGTTATCACTTCAGGAATTTGATTATTATCCCGGGAAAATGGATTCTCTGTTTATTTATATGAAAAAAGAAAATGGGGAAAGTGAGCTGTTTAAAATTGGAGTTTTTGGTTCTACAGCAAGTGTTGTTAGTGATCCGGATCCCGATAAAATGATTGAACATCTAAATCATGCGATGGCAGCAAAAGGAATTAATCTCACTCCGGCTTATTTTACCCAAGGAGAAAATACAATAACTACCTGCCGTACGGCTCATTCACATGTAGGAATTATAAACCCGGGCATAATTCTCAGGCTTACAAATAAAAGGATTCTGGAACTCAAAAAAGAAAGTGATGGAAGTCTTAAACTGGCACAGAGTATTGATCTTGCCGCTATTTCAAAAGCCAAGGTAACAAAACATGTTAAAAGGAATCAGAATTCCGGTGAGTCTGTATCCTGGGAGATTAAAATACAAACTAATGATGGCGCTGCTTATAAATTTTGGGCAGCTGATGAGTGGGAATATTCAGTTAATAAAATTTTTGAGCAGATGAAAATGTATGATGATGTATAGGAAATGATATTCTATAAAATTTTAAGATGGTCTTTTCATGCCGGCTTTTTTGTGAATTGATATGGAGCTTAATATGCCGAAAATAGAGTCGTTTGAAAAATATAGTGATGCCTATGATGAGTGGTTCGAGAAAAACCAGGAAGTATATGAGTCCGAACTGGAAGTCATTCGTCAGCTTATTCCGCTGCAGGAAGCCCGAGGATTGGAAATAGGTGTCGGTTCCGGGAAATTTGCTGTCCCTCTTGGTATAAAGATTGGTGTGGAGCCTTCAAAAAAGATGGCAGGCAAAGCAGAAAAACATGGAATTAAGGTTTATCCCGGTGTGGCAGAGGCTTTACCTTTTTCAGATGCTGATTTTGACTTTGTGTTAATGGTAACGACTATTTGTTTTGTTGATGACCTTGTTAAGTCTTTTAAAGAAGCCCTAAGGGTTTTAAAGCCCGGCGGCTGCATTATTATAGGATTCGTGGATAAAGAAAGCGAGCTGGGCAGACAGTACGCGGCTAAGAGGGATACGAGTAAATTTTATAAAGATGCTGTGTTTTACTCTACACAAGAAGTCATGCTTTGTCTTGAAGCGGCGGGTTTTAGTAATCTAAAAATAAAACAAACTCTTATTCCCGGGGAATCTAAAAAAACTATTATAGACGGCTTTGGAAAAGGTGCTTTTATAGCAATTAGAAGCGAAAAATAGTACGTTTTTATCTTTAAAATAATCTTTAGCCGGACTTTTTGTATATCACTAACTTAGTGAATATGAAAAAATATGTAAAAAAGATTCTGGATACTTTATAAATAATAATGTACAATTCATTCATGAAAGAATTGTTGATCATATTTCTCTTATTTCCCGTTTCGCTTCTATCACAGGATTTTTTACGTAATGATCCTAAGAGTCAAACCAATCTTGTGTCCATAAAAGAACTGGATAATTTATTCCGTTTTTCTTTTACTCTTTCTACAATTGCAATGGAGGATTCTTATACAAATTTTAGTAATACAAATAAAGATCCATTGAATAATTTTACATCATTAAAACTAACATATGAGATGGCAATTTATAAAAATCATACTATTACTGGGACCTTATTTAAAGAGGACAGCTATGGACTTGGGATGTCTCTTCATTATATATACCGTTCTATCGATGGGTTGACTAAAAGAAAGACCGATTGGGGAAGTCTGATATTCGGCTTTGGAATTTTGACGCTGAATAATACAAAGCTTCATAATTCTCCAAAACTTCTATTCAGCTGGTTTTTTAAAATGGGGAGTCCGATGTCTACTTATGCTTCAATTGAGGCAGATGGATTCGGCCTTATACCATGGGAGCCCGGATTTCTTGTTTCAGATAATAACCGGTTTAAACTTGAGGGACAGCTGCGGCTGGGTTTTTTCGGCTTGTATGCCGGATTCAGCAGATTTGTGGTAGACGATGAAGGTGATCCCGGTATTCTGCAGCATCATAACACTTCGCTTAGAGCAGGTATCGCATTTTTTTCAAAAAAGAACTGGCGTTTATTATTTTATTTTTCAGCGCAGAAAAAAAAGCTGGTTAATTATACAAAAACAACTGAAGGTTATACCCAGACGGATAGTTTTGCAGGAGAGTTGAGCGCTGCCGGTATAGAATTTACTTCTCAGTACCGCAGCGATACAGGTGAACTTAGACGATATACATGGGGTTTTGAAATCTCTTTTGATCAGTATTATCGTGACGTTGCGGGTTCAGGGTTTCAGAATTCAAGTGATAATACAGAGTTTAAATTTACCTGGTCAAGTACTTTCGCGCTTTAATTATTCTTAATATTTTGAAGTTTTTTAGTTACTACTCAGGTAATTT
>JAGLSM010000057.1 GCA_023135745.1 Spirochaetota bacterium
AAAAAAAATAAAAAAGTAAAAAAAACTATTCAAATTTCAAAAGGAGCGAATAAGTATAAGCTAAAAAAAATTGAGGATGAAATTTTCAAACTGGAAGAAGATCTGAAAAAAAATGAAAAGCTTATGCTGGCTGAAAATGCGTTGAAAGACGGGCGGATTTATAATGAAATTAATGAAAAATATAAAAAAATAAAAAATGAACTTGAAGAGAGGTACGGTAAATGGGAAGAAATGGTTGGATAACAGCAGTTCTGATAGCTTTATTTGTTTTTGCCTGTTCTGATAAAAAGGAAAACCGTGATGATTGGTCTATTTACAAATCAAAAAATAAGAAATTAGACAGGTCTTCAAAATATATTAAAAACGGTTTTAAATACTACAAGCAAAGAAATGTAAGAGATGCTTATTCTAATTTAAAAACAGCATATAATTACGGGTCAAGTGATCCTCTGGTTTTATTTAAACTAGCCTTTTTAATGCAGAAAATGAAAAACTACGATGAGTCACTTAAAATATATGCTCAAGTTCAGAGAAGTATTAAATATAAGTATTCGGGACATCCATATTATAAACGGTCTTTTATTAACCAGGGGAATATCTTTTACAAAAAAAGGAAATTTAAAAAAGCTTTGAAATACTATTGGAAAGCTTCAAAAATATTTAAAAATGATAAAGACATAGCCTTTAGTTTAGGTATGGTGTACAGACGTCTAAAAAACTATGCTTTATCAGCCGCATATTTTGAAAAGGCGGATAATGAAGATTTTAGAGTCAATTTCTATATTGCTTCCGCGTATCAGAATTTAAAAAGGCTCAACGATGCAATTAAAAGAATGAAAAGTGCTGTTCTTATAAGGCCGAATTCATCTAAGGCACTTGGTGCATTGGGTAATTATTACTATATGGCAGCAGAAAAACTGCAAAAGAAAAAACAGTATGAAAATGTACTAGACTTACTAAAAAAGTCTAAACAGTTGTTCAAAAAAGCTAAGAGTCTAAGTAAAGATTTTAAAAATTACTATACGGAAGCTATAAAAGCTGTTATAATGAAGGAATATGCTATTAAAAAACACTTAGGTCAAGGTCGTAAAAAATTATGAACTCAATTTTAAAAAGGATGAAGTATTGTCCATACTGTGGTAAAAAGTTTAAAAATGAATGCAGCTGTCCTTATGGTAAACATATTAAAATGAGAATGGACTTTGACGACAAATTAACAGCTCTTTATAATAAAAAGTTTTGTCCAAATTGCAGTGAACGCTCATCTAAACGAGTATGTGGTTACTGCAGCCATGTTTTTGATCCCGATGATATGTTTTATTGATTCTAAAAAAGCTAATGTCTGATTTAAAAAAAAATAATACAACTAAACTTCGAGATATTCTTAACTCAAATGGGCTTAATAAATTTGCGGTTATTGATTCTTACAGAAGTATAAAAGAAGAAGAAAGGTTTACTAACTGGTTGGATAATGGCTATGGTGCCGGAATGCCTTATCTTCAAAATCGCAGATTGTTAAAGGCTGATCCTGAAAAACTTCTTAAGGGCTGTAAATCTATAATTTTTGTTTTATTGAATTATTATCAGAAGAAAAATGATTCACCAAGAGACGGTGGTATTGTTTCCAGGTATGCATATGGGCGGGATTATCACAAGGTATTTTCTTCCAAATTAAAGAAAATAAGAAATGAACTTAGCGCTATTTATCCACAAGAACAATTTAAGACAGGAAGCGATACACTACCAATTTTTGAAAAACATTACGCGGCAGAAGCAGACTTGGGTTTTATTGGAAAGAACACCCTTCTTATTAATAAAACATACGGATCATGGCTTTTTATCGGTGAGATTCTAAGTACAAGAAGATTTACTCCAACAATTTCAGAGCACTCAATCATAAAAAAATGTCCCGACTCATGTACCTTATGTATCGATGCCTGTCCAACCGGAGCTCTTGTATCACCATATATTCTTGATTCTACCAAATGTATTTCATACCTGAATATTGAAAATAAAGGAACAATTCCGAAAGAATACAGGTCTGGTGTCGGCCGCTGTATTTATGGATGTGACATATGTCAGGAAGTATGCCCTTTTAATCAATCAGTTGCCGAAACAGAAGAGACGGGTTTTCTAAACCAGATTGCAGGTTCCAGCTTAAAACTCAAGGATATTCTTTTAATTAAAAATGATGAAGAATTTATCGCTAAATTTGCGGGATCTCCTTTAATTAGATTGAAGCGCGCGGGACTAATCCGCAATGCCTGTATTGTTGCCGGAAACTCAGGTTTGCATGAACTAAGTCCTATTCTAAAAAAGTTGGTAAATGATCCGGATCCTGTAATCTCAGAACATGCAGGGTGGGCTGTAGAAAAAATGATAAGCAAGAGATAGAACACAGATGACGCGGATGCGGCGGATCTATGCTGATCTTTTTTTAGTTAATTGGTTATATTTTATAGCAAGTCTTATCTTTTATTAGAACAAATAATGTTGTTTCTTGAAATTAAAAAAACAAGTAAAAAAATATTTTAAATTCCTTTGTTCTCTTCCAACGCAAACTCCAAAAAATAAAATCTGTGAAAATTCGTTCAATCCGTCAAATCTGTGTTCTATCCTACCTCTGACCCTGTTAAACAATCATTAAAGAAATATCAAGTAATTGCCCTGACTCAGCATTGTTTTTTACAGTTTTAATGGATAAATTCAATATATGCAGAAATTTGAAGATACAATAGCGGCAATTGCTACTCCTGCGGGTGTTGGCGCAATATCTATAATTAGAATTAGCGGAGAAGCCTCTATCAGTATTGCTGATAAAATATTCAAAGGCAGGACTGCATTGAATAAAGCCGAAGGCTATACTGTCCATTATGGTAATATAGTAGATAAAGATAATATTATTGATGATGTTCTTATAACCGTTTTTAGAGAACCCCATTCCTATACAGGTGAAAACTCTGTGGAAATAAGTGCTCATGGAAATCCTTTTATCACAGAACAAATAATTAAGCTCCTCTTTTTAAACTCGGTCAGGCAGGCTGATCCCGGAGAATTTACAAAACGGGCATTTTTAAACGGTAAGCTTGATCTTTCAGAGGCAGAGGCAGTTATTGATGTAATAAATGCCCGTACCGAAGCCTCACTTCGCGGTGCCAGGAATCAGCTGGATGGTTATTTATCAAGCAGGGTCGGAGGTGTTAGAGATATTTTGATTAAAATATCTTCTATGCTTGAGCTGGAACTTGATTTTGTTGAAGAAGGAATGGAGTTTATTGAAACAGGTGAAGTCAGAGAGTCTCTTAACAAAGCTGTAACTGAAATTACTGAACTTGTGGATTCATTTTCATTTGGACGGGTACTCAGGGACGGAGTAAATGTTGCACTGGTAGGCAAACCAAATGTAGGCAAGTCCTCTCTAATGAACTATCTGTTAAAAGAATCAAGAGCTATAGTGAGTCATATACCGGGAACGACAAGAGACGTGATTAGAGAGGAATTAAACATTGGAGGATACCTTTTTAAACTCTTCGATACTGCGGGTATTAGAGAGAGTGAGGATCATGTAGAGAGAGAAGGTGTAAACCGGAGCCGTGAATCTGTAGAAAACGCCGATGTCGTTCTCTTTTTATCAGAAGCAGCGATGGGGGTTGATGATGAAATGTATCGAATGTTATCCGGACTCACAGAAGAAAAAAAGATACTTAAAGTATTAAATAAATCGGACCTTATTGAGCCTGATAATCTTAATAAAGTCAAAGATAATGAAGTGTTGCTGATTTCATCCTTAACAGGAGCAGGTGTTTCGGATTTACTTGAAGAATTAAAAAAAAGAGCAATAGGCAGCAAATCTTTTAGTGAAAAGACAGCCGTTGTTTCTAATGTCAGACATAATATTTGCTTAAAAGACGCGTTAAATTCAGTAAATAACGCGCATGATTCTCTTGAGAACGGATTATCGGGTGAATTTATTGCGCTTGATATGAGAAATGCAATATCAAGCCTGGGTGAAATAATTGGCTTAATAACTTCAGATGATGTTCTTGACAATATTTTCGGGAATTTTTGTATAGGGAAATAGGACTTGACAAGAAAATCCATCTGCTATAGCTTAATACAATCTTAACACTGGAGGGTTATAATGATTTTTGGCACAGGTGGTTTTATACTTCTCTCTCTGGGAGTTGTAGCAGCGGGCTTGATTGTTTTTGCTGATTTAATAAAAAACAAAATTGCAAAAACAGGGGATTTTCTTGATAAATTGGTCATGCGTAAAGGCTATATAGGTATTGCTCTTGTTATCCTTGGAGTATGGCGTTTGTTTCATTTATTTTCCAATTTTGGAAATATGTTCAAGCTTGTTACAGGAATTAAAAATGTTTCAGATTCAGCAATGCCTACAATGTTTTTTGCTTATTTAATATGTATTGCGGTTGCTCTTTTACTGGGAAGTCTCCTTGCGATGGATATTATTAAAAAGAAAAAGAATCTCTCAGGAGAAAAACTTTCAGAAATTGAGAAAAAGCTAAGGGCAAAACAGGGTATTTTTGGGATATTGGGTATTATTTCAGGAATTATTGTATTTATTGAGATACTTTAAATTATTTTAATAAATAAAAAAAAGTAGCTTGACAGGGTTCCTGTCTTATTCTATTCTAACGGTAAAGTTAGAAATCAAAAACAACGTAATTAGGGGGATATTTATGGGATTTAGTGGTGGATTTTGGATTTTAGTGATTGGTTTGATTGTGGCTGGTGCTTTAGCTTTAGCGGAAATCATAAAAAAGAAAAACCCGCAAGCGGGTGAAGCTATTGAAAAAATATCTAAGTATCAGGGTTATATAGGAATTGGTCTTTTAGCCGTTTCAATATGGAACTTATTATCTATATTAAGATGGATTAGTTTCCTTATGAGAGCTATTCCTGTAACAACAATAGTTCTTATTGCGGCTCTTGGAGCAGGTATTTTACTTGGTCTTTCCCAGGGTATTTCATTATTCAAGAATTTTGGTATTCTTTCTGATGAAAAAGCCGGCAAGATTGAAGGAAAACTTTCAGGAATCAAGATTCCTCTTGGTTTCATTGCCGTATCTTCAGCAGTTTACTTGATTCTATGGCGTCTTGTTAAATGGGGATTCTAAGAAAATAACTTTCTATAAAATTCATAAAAAGGGGCATGACTTGATCATGTCCCTTTTTTTTGTTTGTAAACCTCCGGTAAATAATTATTTTTTATAGAGTGTTTTATCCTTATGATTTGGATAGAATGAAATTTGGATAATTCTGTGGATTAAGAATAGTATAGGAACGCGGATTAAACGGATGTTGCGGATTTTCACAGATTTTGTAATGACAGATTCTGTTAAGAAAGAATAAAATAGGCAACCATGAATCCATACGAAAAGGATTTTATATTTGCATATAATAAACGTTTCGTGTGATTTTGGCCTGCGGAGATTCTTTGAATAGCGTGGTTAAAACTATAAAAAAAGATCCGTGCATATCAGCCTAATCCGTGAAAATCAGTGTTCTATAAAGCTTTGAATTATAAATAGAATAAATAACGAAATGAAATATTGAAATATGCAAAAATTTGACATAATCGTAATAGGTGCTGGTCATGCAGGTATAGAAGCCTCAATGGCAGGTGCGAGAATGGGACTTGATACGGCTCTTATAACTATGGATGCAAGTGCAGTAGGCCGAATGTCATGTAATCCTGCTATCGGAGGAACCGCAAAAGGTCACCTTGTCCATGAGATTGACGCGCTTGGCGGTGTAATGGGCAAGATTGCTGATAGAACAGGAATACAGTTCAGGGTTTTGAATAAATCAAAGGGTCCTGCCGTCTGGTCTTCCCGCTGCCAGTCCGATATGGACTTATATTCAACAGCAGCTTCAAGAATAGTAAAAAAACAGGATAATCTCACAGTCATTGAAGGCATTGTAGAAGAAATAATAGAAGAAAACAAAAAAGTAAGGGCTGTTAAGACAAAAGAAGGGGAAACCTTATACTGTAAGGCTGCTATAATCTGTTCAGGGACCTTTCTAAACGGATTAATGTACACAGGCCTGGATTCCACTGTGGGCGGAAGATATGCCGAAGAATCAGCAGAAGGCCTTTCATTATCTTTAAAAAAACTTGGCTTTAAGCTTGGACGTTTGAAAACAGGTACTCCTCCGAGGATCAAAAGTGATTCGATTGATTTTAAATTAACTGAGATTCAGCATGGAGATGAGTTACCCAAGCCTTTCTCTTTTCATACTGATCAAACTATTTTTCCCTACCTGAATCAGCTTCCATGTCATATAACATATACATCAGAACAGACCCATAAGTTCCTGGAAGAGGGATTTGACAGATCTCCGTTGTTTACCGGTATAATCAAGGGAGTCGGCCCGAGGTATTGTCCTTCAATTGAAGATAAAATTGTGCGTTTTTCTGATAAACCCCGTCACCAGTTGTTCCTTGAACCACAGGGGCTTAATAGTGATCTGATTTATGTAAACGGTTTTCCAACCTCTCTGCCTGAAGAAATTCAGTTAAAGGCTCTTCATTCCATTAAAGGACTGGAAAAAGCTGAGATTGTTCGATACGGGTATGCAGTAGAGTACGATTTTGTTCCAACCTATAATATTTTCCCAACTCTTGAATCAAAAACAATTGAGGGGTTTTATCTTGCGGGTCAGATTAACGGAACTTCCGGATATGAGGAAGCAGCTGCGCAAGGGTTAATGGCAGGGATTAATGCGGTACTAAAAATACGAAAAGAACCTGAATTTATTCTAAAAAGGAGCCAGGCATATATTGGTGTTCTGCTTGATGATCTTGTGAATAAAATACCTGACGAACCGTACAGGATGTTTACATCAAGGGCTGAATACAGGCTGCTTCTGCGGCAGGATAATGCAGATAGAAGGTTAATGGATTACGGATATAAATTCGGGCTTATAGATGAACAGATGTATAAGGAATTTAAAGAAACCACAAAATTAATAGAAGATGGTGTAAAAACTCTCAGAAAAACAAGAATCCATGCCAACGCAGTTAATCCTTATCTTGAAAAAAAAGATAGTTCACCGATAGATTCAAGCGAAATAATTTCTATTATTTGCAGAAGATCAGGGATTCGCCTGAAAGACCTTATTGAACTTGCAAATAGGGATGAACTCCTGAGTGAACTGCTTGAATCAGAAAGGGCCTTGAATAATGCCGAGATTGAACTCAAATATGAAGGATATATTAAACGGCAGCAGGATCTTGTAGATAAATTTGAAAAGCATGAAAATAAAATAATTCCTCGAACTCTTGACTATACCGGAATTAAGGCACTGTCAAAGGAGAGTATCGAAAAGATGGCAAAAATAAAGCCGCGTTCAATCGGACAGGCATCCAGAATTGCCGGTGTATCTCCTGCCGATATTTCTGTCCTGATGATTTATTTGAGAGCGTATTCGGGATAGGTGATTCCTGTGGAGTGATGGGCACGCAGATGACGCGGATTACTTGTGCTGACAGACTGTGTAAAAAGACAGTAACTATCTTCAAGGTGGGGAACTGAGTTGAATATCTGGTTTATTTATATCGATATATGGGGCTGGCTATCTGATTCTTAATGCGAATTGGAGTATAAATGGGTAATAATTTAAAATATTTTAAAAATTTGGACTTTTTACACAGTCTGTCAGGGAACGATGTGCAGGCTCAGGCAGCAATAGTATAAAGCGGTTAGTTAGCTGAAGCTGCTGCCTAACCAGTGGCTGAGCTTGTCGAAGCCCCGAGTTGAGTCATATAGAAAACAATTATTTTAATATCAAGGAAAAATTAATATTACTTAATGTATGTATTATATTTTTAGAAGAAAAAAACCCGGTTTAATTTTACTCAACCCTTAATAAGAGGCCAAAATGATTAATACAAAAGACATGTACAATGAACTGATAAAAAACGATATATCTTTTTTTACTGGAGTTCCTGATTCCCTTTTAAAAGATATATGCGGATATATCACAGATAATACAAACCCTGAAAAAAATGTAATCGCCGCCAATGAAGGTTCTGCTGTATCACTGGCAGCAGGCTGCTATATGGCTACAGGGAAACCCGGCGTAGTTTATATGCAGAATTCCGGAGAAGGGAACGCGGTCAATCCACTGGCATCACTGACAGATCCTGATGTTTACAGTATCCCTCTTCTTTTAATGATCGGCTGGCGTGGAGAACCCGGAAAAAAAGATGAGCCGCAGCACGTTAAACAGGGCAAAATAACAACCGGTTTACTCGAAACCATGGGTATTTCTTATATAGTTCTCCCGGATTCTACTGATGCAATGCAGGAAAGCATTAAAACAGCAGTGGAAACAATGAAAAAAAACAGCGCGCCCTATGCCATAATAATCAAAAAAGGAACATTTGAACCATACTCCTTGAAAAATAAGCTCATCACAAACTATGAATTAAACAGAGAAGGCGCTGTTAAACTAATCATCGATAATCTGGATGAAAAAGATATCGTAGTTTCAACCACCGGTAAAACATCAAGAGAGGTTTTTGAATACCGTGAAGAAAGAAAAGATGGCCACAGCCAGGACTTCCTGACTGTCGGCGCGATGGGACATGCTTCACAGATTGCTCTTGGTATAGCATTATCAAAATCTGACCGAAGGGTTGTTTGTCTCGACGGAGACGGAGCAGCAATAATGCATCTTGGAGCCCTTGCCATTACCGGAACATCATCCTGTTCAAATATGAAGCATATAATAATTAACAACGGCGCTCATGACTCAGTTGGAGGACAACCTACAGTTGGATTTAACATTAATTTTGCAGGAATTGCAACAGCATGCGGTTATAAAAATGTAATGCAGGCAGAAACATCAAAACAGATTAATGAAAAAATCGGAGACTTTTTGAAAAGTGAAGGCCCATCACTTCTGGAAATACGTGTCAATAAAGGCGCGAGAGATGATTTGGGAAGACCCACAACAACGCCGATTCAGAATAAAGAAAGTTTTATGGAATTTTTGAGTATGACCTAACCCCCTATCCCTGGGGTGT
>JAGLSM010000058.1 GCA_023135745.1 Spirochaetota bacterium
AATCTTTTTTGATTTTTCAAGAACACCATAATCTATTGATATTTTTTTCATTGATGGAAAATGTTTTTTTACAGTCTCATTAAAGCCTTTATTATCATTTGAGGCGTTAATCTCTGAAAGGATTCCGTAGTGTTCAGGCAGATGATATGAGATTTCTTCGAGAATTGTGCTCGCCTTCCAGATGAATATTCCTGAATTCCAGAAATAGTTACCTGAGTCCATATACTCTTGAGCGACCTCTTTTGAAGGCTTTTCCTTGAAGGCCTTAACCTCATTAGCATCAACCCCGCCCTTATTGGTTATTTTTTCCCCTGCTTCAATATATCCGTAAGCGGTAGACGCATGATCCGGTTTAATACCAATGGTTAAAAGACAATCTGTGTCTTTAGCAATTTTTGATCCGTTTAATATTATCTTTTTAAAATTTTCTTCATTATCAATTACATGATCAGATGGTGTAATAGTCATGACTGAACCTGGTCTGAGTCTTGCTACACTTACCGCGGCCAGGCCAATGGCGGCAGCAGTATCACGCGCGCATGGTTCGAAAATGAGGTTCTTTTCAGGAAAATCCGGAATATGCTCCCGTATTAGATTTATATATTTTTCTCCAATTACTATAAAAACATTTTCAGAACCGACAATTCCAGTCATTCTGTCAATAGTCATTTGAATAAGACTCTTTCCCTTAAAAAACGAAAGAAACTGTTTTGGTGAATCTGTCCTGCTTGAGGGCCAAAAACGCGTCCCGGAACCTCCTGCCATTATAACTGCTACATTGTTAGACATACATACCTGCTTAAAAAATATTCTAAAAAACAAAACTAATAAATAATGACTCTAAATTAAATCAATTTAGTTTAAGTTATCTGAAAAAGCGGCGTAAACCTTTTCTATCTTCAGCATGAAACCAGTTTATTCCCGGGATTCTTTTAAACAGCATTATCTGCCGCCTTGCAAATGCCTTTGTGTTCTTAATAAAAAGATATGACATTTCATCAAATGACAAGGTTCCTTTTAAATAAGCTATACACTCCTTATAACCTAATCCCTGCATTGAAGGCAAATCAGGAGAATAACCTTTTTTTAAAAGCATTTTAACCTCATCAACAAATCCCTGATCAAACATTTTTTCAATACGCGTTTTTATTAGACGCGCCATATCTTCGCGATCACGTATAATTCCGGCAATTTTGAAAGTATAATCAGTCTTTTTTGTTTCGCTTTTTAACTCTGAAATAGTCCGGCCTGTTATTTTGTAAACCTCAATAGCACGAATAATTCTTTTCAAATCATTTGGATGAAGTTTTTTGTATGACAGAGGATCAATATCAGCCAGTTCCTTATGAAGTACGCCTTTATTTTGATCTTCCCTTTTATTTAAAGATTCACGCAAATCTTTATCTGCCGGAGGGCCGGTAAAAAAACCGTTTAAAAGAGTCTTTATATAAAGACCTGTCCCTCCCACAATAATCGGCGTTTTATTTCTTGAAAAAATATTCTCAATCATTGAAAGAGCATCTCTATAAAAATGACCAAGGCTGTAATCCTGGTCAGGGTCTATCTTATCAATTAAATGATGTTTTAGTTTTTTTAACTCTGTATGTATCGGCTTTGCAGTAGCTATATCCATAAAACGATATATTTGCATACTGTCGGCTGATATAGCTTCATAAGCGGAATTTTCAAATAACTCCATGGAAATGGATGTTTTTCCAACGGCAGTCGGACCGCAAATTACGGGAATCACTTAGAGAGTAAACCTACGAAATAAGCTCATCGTCTTTTATTAAATCATTAACATTTTTTTTGATTGTAACTTCTTTATCAAGCAGTTTACGCATTGAAAGAACAGCAAGCTTTTCATTTGTGGCTGCAATGTCCTCAGGACTCCATGTGGCGGCAATTTTTCTTGAAATTTTAATAGCAGAACTGCAAAGCTCATATCTGTTTATATTCTCATCTAGTAACTTATCAAGTGGCAGTGACATCTTGACTCCTATCCTGTTTTAGAACTATTTTTTTAAGTAAAGCGTAAGTTTCATTTAAATTTTTATTAGTTAAAACATAATCATAATTATCCTTTTCTTCAAGTTCCTTTATAGCGTTTTTCACTCTTAATTCGATAATTTCACTGCTATCCGTTTCACGGTGCTTTAAACGGTTCTTGAGTTCTTCTATGGACGGTGGAACAACAAAAATATAATTGGCCTTAGGATAATTCTGTCTAAGACTTTTAGCACCCTGAACGTCTATATCAAGGATACAAAGCTTTTTTTCTCTGGTTTTATTTTTTATTTCAGATTTAAGTGTTCCATAATAATTATTGTGTACAATTGCCCATTCCGCGAATTGATCTTTTTCAAGATAATCCTTAAAACCTTTTTCGTTCAGAAAATAATAATCTACGCCGTCCTGCTCTCCTGTTCTCGGGGATCTTGTAGTTGCAGAGATCGAAAATTGTATTTCCGGAAATTCTTTAAAAATCTTTTTGACAAGAGTTGTCTTACCCGACCCTGAAGGACCTGAAATTATAAAGAGTCTTTTTTGAAAATCCTCTGTCATTCTATGTTTCTCACCTGTTCGCGTAGTTTTTCAAGTTCACTTTTTAAAATGATAACTTTTTCAGATATTTCATATACTGCCTGCTTGGAACCTATGGTATTAATTTCCCTGTTCATTTCCTGGCATATAAAGTCCAGAGTTTTACCTACAGCACCTTTTAGTTTTAAATTATTCTCAAATAGTTTAAAATGACTTTCAAGTCTGGATATTTCTTCATTAATATCTGCTTTAACAGCTAAGATTCCTGCTTCCGCAAGTATCCGTTCACTGTCAAAATTTTTTTCTACAAGGTCATTCAGCTTTTTCTCAATAACCTTCTGATAGCGTTTTATTGCATTATTTGTTTTCAGCTTAATTGAAGTTAAGGTTTTTTTCATTTTGCCAAGAATCGCTTTTAGGTCATTCATGACAGATTCACCGTCATGACTTCTGACTTTATCAAAATCCTTGATAGCTTCATTAAGGATCTTTTTTAGTTTTTTCCAGATATCTTCGTTATCTATTTTTTTTTCAATGCTGAAAACACCGTCGGAATTAATAATCGTATTCAAAGGTATATTTGAATTTGCATTTGTGATTTTTTTTATTTTCAAAAAGGCATTATAATATGACATTGCAAGTTTTTCATTTACAGATATTTTGATTTCAGGATCAGTATTTGCTGTCGATATGAAAACATCTACTTTCCCTCTGTTAATATTTTTTCTTAATAAATCTTTTATATCCTTTTCAAAATGATTTAAAAAATACGGCATCCGGACGGAAAATTCAGAAAACCTGTTATTAACGGATTTAATTTCCAAAGTGAATTTATATTTGCCTAAAACCCTTTCAATTGATGAGTATCCGGTCATACTTTTCATGGTTGCTCCTGATTTTCATTCTTTTTTATTTTTTTGATGTGTTTTAAGAGTCTGGATTCCGTTGATCCTTTTTCCCGTTCTTCATGATTATACTGTACCAATGAAGCAAGTTCAGCGCCGAATACTATAGTATAGGATGTAAAAAATACCCATAAGAGAAAAAGTACAATTATACCGTAAGCTCCGTATATTGCTGAGTAATCAGCAATCTTTGCCAGATAAAAGCCGAATATGTATCTTCCAAGAAGCCAGAAGAAAGCTGATATTGAAGCCCCTAAAAAAGCAGCTCTTATTAAGACTTTTTTACGGGGAATAAAATAGTATAAAGAAAATAAAAAGGAAATTCCTATTAAAAAACTTAAAACAAGAGAAAAAAATGAAGTGAAATAACCTGCCCAACTCTGATTTAATCCTACTCCGCCCATCATCCCGTTAATTATTCTGATAAGAGGAGCAATTCCTGAAAAAATAAAATAAAGCACACTCAAAAGAAGAACAAAAACAATACTCATCACATAGTCATAAATAAAACGGCTGCTGTAATGAAGGTTGAAAGAAACATTTATCGATTTTTGAATAATTATAAATATTTTTGACGAAAGAAATATGAGTATAATAACTCCAAAAAATCCAATTATCTCCTTTTCCATAGTAAGTTTTTTAATATCGCCTAAAAGCGTCTGGAATTGGAATCCCGGAATAAATGCCTGAACTTTTTTAAATAGAGCCGCAATGCTGTCTGCTCTAACATCAATGAATACACTTGAAAGGGCAATAATTAATAAAGAAAATGGTATGAAATACAGTATTATATAAAATGAAATAGCAGCGGCATGCGTTGTTATATTATCTCTCATGCATTTTTTATAGAGAAATTTTAAATCATTGTAAAAAAGCTTTACAGGCCCGGGAAGTTTTTTATTTAGAAATTTATCCAGCTTATTAGAAATATTAATGTCCTCAACAATTAAAAAAATTAAATCTGATTAATAACCATCAGACCTGGATATGTTTTCATCCTTTTTGAAAAGCTCATTGTAAAAAAATCCGCGGTTTCGAAGAACATCTTTGAGGGATTTAGGAAAGGGTGTATACCTCCAGAAAACAGGCCTTACCTCTCTATGCAGCTTTTGCATTCCCTGTGATTCCATAGTTATCCAGAGAATATAATCATTGATAAAATGAGCCTTAATATCGCCCTTAAGTTTATTATTTATATAATATTCATAGTATTTACCGGTCAATCCTTCTTCCATCCAGTAATGCTGAGCTTTTTCTTTCGCTACCTGCCATCTAAGATCAGCTAGAGCAGTCAATAAGGAATATCTGAGATCCTTTGGAAACATACAAATTGCTAACCTGCCCCGGCTTGTCGCCTTATTGTATTTATTAAATGGTTCCCAGCATATCCCGTTATCACCATATCCGGGAAGTATTATGATATAAGGAAAAATTCTATGTGATTCTCTTTTATAAACCCTGACAAAAATCTCACTGTCCAGTTTCTCAATTATTTCAATTTCACGCATAATATTTTCTTTTGTGCAGATCTGTGTAATATCTGAAGTAAAATAAGGACTGTATAAAACAGGAAAATGGTTACCCTGACGGCCGACACACATCTTCTGCATCTGTCTTAGTGAATTAAACTCATCAGTGATGGCTTCATTGTCTACTTCAATAATAGTGTTTTCTTCAGTTACGGCGGTGCCTTCCAGTTTGGCAATTTCTTCTTCCAGCCTTCCAAGAACACGGAATTGCGCTTCGATTTCTCTATTAACAAGTGAAAGCTTTTTACAGCTTTGGCTGATGTCTACAAGTATGTTTTTCTGCTGCGGTTCATATCCGTATTTAATTCCCGGATATGCAGGATGTTCTGACCTGTTAGCTATTAAATTTACCGCACCGACAAGTCCCTCTTCAATAATTGTCATTTGATCCAGTTTATTACGCAGGTTGGAAAGTTCCGCCTCTTTTGAGCCCTGTTTTCTCTCAATCTTTTCCTGATCAGCTGCATGCGGAGTTTTTTTCTTTTTGGTTTCATCAACAAGGCTCTGTTTTATTGACCCCTCGGCAATGTGGCGCAGCCATTCATCCTGAAAAAATAAAGGCTGAGAAATAGGTGATTTTAAAGGAATCTTTTTAACTAATGAAATCTGTTCAGGCTTCAAATATGATGTATCAAGAAGACCAAGTCTTATCATCAGGCGTTTTTCAATTGTAAGATTTCCTCCTACTTCAAAAACAATTCCTGAAAGCAGGTTCCAAAAAGCGACGGATAATTTTTCTCTGTAGAGAAATTTGTCTTTTTTATCCGGCGGATTGTCAAAGAGCTTTTTTAATTTTGCGAGTTGTTGAACAACCGCCGTGTCAGCCCCGTCAACAGCACGTCTAATGAATCCTTTAATCTCAAATGCTACGGTTTCCTTATACTGAGGTCTTGATGCAGACCCCGGAAATCTAAAGTCCTCAATGGGCTGCTGCGGCGCAGCAGGCTGTGCTGACCCAAAAGTTGCTGCGGAAGCTTCTTCAAGCTCAGCATCAGGCATTGAAGCAGGCGGCGGAGTTTTAGGTTTAGAAGATAATCCCAGCAGATCCCCTATCTCGGGATCCAGCCCCTGCTTGTCAGCCGGAAGATTTTGGCTTTGCTGGGGAGGTCTTTGTATTGTTTGCGGTTTTTGAGGTGGTGGTGGTGGTGGTACATTAAGCTGGCTGGCAGATTCACCCAGCAGTTCAGCTATATCAGGATCCAGTCCTGATGCTTGACCTCCGGATAATGAATCGGCATTCTTTTTCTTTTTTGAAAACACCTTAACGACCTCCACAGGAAGATGAGATTGGAGACGGGGGGGATCGAACCCCCTACCTCTTGAATGCCATTCAAGCGCTCTCCCAACTGAGCTACGCCCCCTCTGGATCGCCTGAGTTATAAGCTTCTTGATTGTGCTTAATTATTTTACATTAATTGTTGCTCAAAGCAAGGGTTATTTTTAACTTATTGTTACAGACAATATCATTGTTGTCTAATATACTAATATATCCAAACCTTTAAAACAAAATTTGGAGTCAAATATGTCACAAAATGATCTTAGCAAACTTCTTTACTCAAAATCCCATGAATGGGTTAAAATTGATGGAAATAAAGCATTAATAGGTATTACCGATTACGCTCAACAGAAACTTGGTGATATCGTTTTTGTAGAGATTTCGGAACCGGGAAAGAATCTGGAAATAGAAGAATCACTGGGTAATATTGAGTCGGTTAAAGCAGTTTCAGAGCTCTATAGCCCGTTAAGCGGGGTAATATTACGTATTAATGATTCTCTTGCCGATTTACCTGAAACTATTAATAAGGATCCATATGCAGATGGATGGATTGTAGAATTAGAAATTAAAAATATGGATGACTTAGACAAACTCATGGATTATTCTGCCTACTCTGATTATATTAAAGACCTGTAAAATGACTCTTTAAAAAAAAAACTGTTTATAAAAGTAAGCGAACCTCTTATGACTGGTTGACAGTTTAAAGATAATTCTTAAATACGGAGAAAATAATGAAACATTATATATTAGTTATAGTTTTAAGTTCATTGGTATTCCTGTCTTGCGGTTATTCAAGATTTTCAAAAACACAACTTAAAAAGATGCGGGTTATTACAGCAAGAGATCTTTCAGAACGTGCGCAGAGCCGTTTCATGAGACATGATTACGTTAAAGCTATACAAATTTATCAATTGATCATTTCAAAAAAAGGTGTTTCTGTAAAATCAAAAGCCTGGGCCAGATATGAGATAGGATTTTGCTATTACTATATGAAAGATTTCAAGGCGGCATCATTGAACTTCAACCGTGTTCTTCAGGATTATCCTGAAAAGGAAAATCTGCCTGCAAGAATTCTTTCTAAAAAACTTCTTATTAAGATAAAAAAAGGCAAGACACAAGGCATATAGCTACTTTGCTTTTAATGCTATAAATGTTATATCATCATCCATTTTGCTGGATCCGTGGAATTTAACCAGGATTTCATAAAGTCTGTCCAGCATATTGTCACAGTCTTGATCTGCGAATGATTCAATATGTCTTAAAATTCTTTCTTCCCCGAATTCTTCATCATTTATATCGAAACATTCAATTGCTCCGTCCGTATAAATCAAAATGAAATCACCAGTATTAAAATCAAGTTTTTTTGAATAATACTTAACATCTTCAAACGCTCCTAGTAAAGGACCCGTTTTTGTCAGTTCAACTATACTTTTATCAGCTCTTCTAAAGACAGGAAAGGGATGGCCGCCATTTGCATATTCAATCACATGTTTTTTAGTATCAATAAGTATACACACTGCTGTTATAAATGTTTTTATTTTACCAATGATATCAAATAATTTTAAATTTAATTTAGCAAGAAAATCAGCGGGATTTGTAAAATCTTCAGAATATATTTCAAAAAGTGTTTTTACAATCATTGTAATCAAAGCAGCTTGAGTCCCATGGCCTGCCGCATCACTCACAAGAATAAGAGTCCGTCCACTCCCTAGATCATTAATACCGTAGAAATCACCTCCAAGTTTCATTGAAGGTATGTATCTTGATGTTATATGAATATTCTTAATTTTCGGTATATCGAGACTAATAAGTCCAAATTGTACTTTTTGAGCCATCTTAAGATCGGAATTAATTTCCTGATTTTCTTCAATTGATAATTTTTGGATTTCTTCCTGAATTCTAATTGTCCTTCTCGCGTCTATCAGATTATAGTTTGATACATCAGAAAATGACTTGTAAGCATTTACTGTATTATCAAGGTTATTTTTTGTGTTTTTTTGATGATTCATCAAATTTTCAAGCGCTTTTATTGTTTTTTCATTTTTATCCATACCATGATAAAGCTTGTCAATATTTGATACCTCATCAAGACTTGTATTTCTTTTTATTGTACCTATTTCCTTTTTGGCAAAATCTTCAACCATTTCATGAGCTTTAATTGTTTTTTTTATCTGTTTCATTTCTCTCATAGACATCTCTGAAACCGCTTCATACGCTTTCATCACTTTGTCAAAAAATACAAACTGTTTCCTCTGGTATTCTTCAAGAATTTCAAATGCTGTTAAGAGTTTTTCCGCGTCTTTAAGTTTCTCGTTATTTAATTCCATAGAAACCTGTTTATCTATTTCATGTCTAAGTTCCAGCATTTCCGATCTTGATAATTCCTGAATCGATTCATACGCCTGAATAGTTAAATAGGCATCTTTAATTTCCATTGTTGAAAAATTCTGAAGGTTTTCATAAACTTCTATAGTTTTTTCATAATCATTTATCAAGTTAAGGAGTTTTTTGTTTTTATTTTTAAGTGATTTTATTTTTTTTTGCTGTTCATTTATTTTTGAATTATCCATAACCTTTTTTATAAGAGAGATTATTTTTTATTGCAAGAGAATTCATTCTTTTCCAGAATATAAGATTCCAAATATTTTGAATGTTAGGTTGTGAGGACGTTGCACAGCCCTATTTTTTTGAAAATGAAACTC
>JAGLSM010000059.1 GCA_023135745.1 Spirochaetota bacterium
GGCATGGTGATACATTTGAAATTCCTCAAGGATATCAGCATATCGCGGAAAGTGAAGCATGTAAGAATCAGGGGTTTATATCGAATGACGGCAGGGTAACGGCGCTTCAGTTTCATCTGGAATCTTCAATAAAGAGTATAAATAATCTGATAAAAAATGCTGCTTCGGATTTAACTCCAGGAGATTATGTTCAAAATGCCGAGGAAATTATTAATAAATCTGAAATCTATCTGACAGGTATCAGTAAAACTCTTAATACAATGATGAATAGAATAGAAGAAATCTACAATGGATCAAACTGATCCGTCCCGACGTAGCAAATAGGACAGACCCAGTCTGACGGCAGTGCGGAGAATTCTGTTCCGGGAGCGGCCCCGTTGTCAGGGGCACCTTTTTCAGGGTCGTATATGTACCCGCAGTTAACACAAATATATTTATCCATTTAATTTATAATCCTGTTTCCTCTTGATTCTAATACTTTTGCTCCCGGAGGCACTGACTTAGTGATCCATGTATTTCCGCCGATGATGGCGCCTTTTCCAACTACAGTATTTCCCCCAAGGATTGTTGCGTTAGCATAGATTATTACATCATCCTCGATATCCGGGTGTCTTTTTTTTCCTTTTAATGGTTCCCCGGATTTATCAAATGGAGACAGGGCGCCAAGGGTCACTCCCTGATATATTTTGACATTATTGCCAATGGTACAGGTTTCACCAATTACAACTCCGGTGCCATGGTCGATAAAAAAGTATGATCCGATTGTTGCACCCGGATTAATGTCTATCCCGGTCCTTGAGTGAGCTCTCTCAGACATGATTCTTGGAATTATTGGAACATCCTGTTTGTACAATAAATTAGCTATACGGTA
Organism: Spirochaetota bacterium; assembly: GCA_023135745.1. GTDB lineage: Bacteria > Spirochaetota > JAGLSM01 > JAGLSM01 > JAGLSM01 > JAGLSM01. Next base: position 872 of record JAGLSM010000059.1, read on the forward strand.
GGTGGCAACTGCTTCAAGATAGGGATAGCTCAGGACTATAGCCTCTTTTGAATAAGATGCAGGATCTCCTTTAAGACCTGCCTGAATATCTGTCATCAGAGTTTTCCTAATTGACGGAAGTGATTCTATCAGATGTATAGCGATTTGTTCACCCCTGGATCCACAGTCACAATTTTCACAGGTATGAGTACCGCAGTGATATAAAAAAATATCCTTAATCTGTTTCGCAAGTCCTACTCCTGTAGATCTGAGAATATTGGCCAGATAAAAGTTTAATTCCGAGGCTGTGATTTTTTCTTTACTAAAAGCTCCCGGGAACAATACTGACAGCATATTGTCCAGGAGTTCAAAAATTGTATTACGTCCGGAGATATTGAGGCCTTCATCAGTATCTATATGAAAGCTCTCAATAATATCCTGTTCTATCCTGTTTACTACATCAGGAAGCGATTTGTTTATCCATTCACTTATACTCACGGACATACCTTCTTCAGTATTTTTAACCTACGGCAGCTTTTATTGCCTGATTAATATCGGCAATTATATCATCGATATTTTCAAGACCTACCGATAGCCTTATCAATTCAGGTTCTATTCCTGCTGCTTTTTGTGCTTCCTCGCTGAGCTGAGAATGCGTAGTGCTGGAAGGATGAATAGCCAGACTTTTCGCGTCACCAACATTCGCTACATGGGAAAAGAGCTTCAGACTATTGATGAGTTTTTCTCCTGCATCCTTGCCTTTTTTAAGACCAAATACCACCATCCCGCCAAAACCTTTTTTAAGGTACTTTTTTGCCGCAGTATGAGTCTTATGAGAATCAATACCGGGATATCGTACCCACTCCACTTCCGGATGTTTTACAAGGTGTTGGGCGACCTTCATCGCGTTTTCAGAATGTCTCTGCATCCTTAAATGCAGTGTCTCAAGTCCTTGTAAGAACATCCATGCGTTATCGGGAGATATACATGCGCCAAGGTTTCTAAGGGGAACCAGTCTCATTCTTAATATAAAAGCAAGAGGGTTGAGTTCACCCAAATCATGGGCGTATCTTAAGCCGTGATAACTTGAATCCGGTTCATTATACAGGGAAAATTTCTTATCAGTCCAGTCAAATTTTCCTGAGTCAACAACTATTCCCCCGATGCCGGTTCCATGGCCTCCAATCCATTTTGTAAGAGAATGGACTACAATATCAGCTCCGTGTTCAAGAGGTCGAAGCAGATAAGGAGTAGTAAATGTAGAGTCGACAATCAGAGGCAAATGATGACGATGCGCTACCTCGGCAATTTTTTCTATATCGGAAACATTTAGTGCGGGATTATCAATGGTTTCGATATAAACGGCTCTGGTTTTTTCATTGATTGCTTTTTCAAAATTTTCAGGATCAATTGGATCAACAAAGTTCACCTTTATATTAAATTGCGGCAGAATGTCGTTTAGCATTGTATAAGTTCCGCCGTATAGATTATTCGCTGAAACCACTTCATCTCCGGCTTTACAGATATTTATTATTGAATAAAAAATCGCTGAAGTTCCGGATGCAAGAGCAAGGGCTGCAGCTCCGCCTTCCATAGCCGCAACGCGTTTTTCAAGGATATCCTGTGTAGGATTGCCCAGCCTTGTATAGATATTGCCAGGTTCCTTTAAGGCAAAAAGGTTGGCCGCATGCTCTGTGTTTTTAAACAGGTAGGAGCTTGTTCTATACACAGGCACAGCTCTGCTTAGAGTATCTCCGGCTTCTTCCTGTCCGGCATGAAGAGCCAGTGTCTCAAGTTTATAATCGTTCATTATTGTCCTCCGATTTTAATTTTATCTAATTATTAAATAACCAGGTACTAAGATACCTTTCACCTGTATCACAGGCAATGGTAACAATTACTTTCCCTTTGTTTTCCTGTCTTTGAGCCAATTTTAATGAGGCACAGATATTAGCTCCGGTTGAAATACCCGACATAATACCTTCTTTTTTTGCGAGTAGTCTTGCCGTTTCTCCTGCTTCCTCATCGCCTATTTTAATTATTTCATCTACAATATCAAGATTCATTACCTCGGGAATAAAGCCGGCGCCAATTCCCTGTATTTTATGTTTTCCGGGTTTTTCACCTGATAGAACCGGTGAGCCGGCCGGTTCAACAGCAACAATTTTTATGGCCGGATTCTTTTCCTTTAAAAAGGCTCCTGCTCCGGTGATTGTACCGCCTGTACCAACTCCTGCTACAAATATATCAATATTCCCACCGGTATCTTCCCATATTTCAGGACCGGTAGTTTTTTTATGAATTTCAGGATTCTCTTTATTGTTAAACTGCATCGGCATAAAGGACCCGGGTGTATCTCTGACAAGTTCCTGAGCTTTCAATATGGCTCCATTCATCCCTTGGTTGCCGGGAGTGAGCACAAGTTCTGCACCGAGAGCTCTCAGCATTTTTTGTCTTTCCACGCTCATAGTGTCCGGCATGGTAAGAATTACACGATAACCTTTTGACGCGCATATATAGGCAAGAGCGATTCCTGTGTTACCGCTTGTAGGTTCGATAATTACCGGGTTTTCTGACAGAACTCCTGAATCCTCGGCCTCTTTTATCATGGAATATGCAATCCTGTCCTTGATACTTGACATCGGATTGAAAAACTCAAGTTTTAATAATAATTCCGCATCAAGTTTTTTATCAATACGATTGATTCTTAAGAGAGGAGTCTTTCCAATGAGGTCAGTTATGTTTTCAGCTATTTTCATATTGAGTTCTCCATTAATTAATTTTAATAATACCTTGAAAACTGCTATTTCAAAAAAGCTATTTTTTTTTCCGCTGTAGTAACTATATCAGATAATCTTGTTTTTGTGAGATAAGAGGAAAGATTATCCTGCATTTCTTTGTAAAAATTAATTGTTTCGCATTTACCCGTTCTGCTGCAGGATGCCGGATTAGTTGCGCAGTCTACAAGATTAATAGGGCCGTCAATAGCATAGAAAACTTCAAAAATTGTTATATCTTCAGGAGATTTTCCCAGTTGATATCCTCCGACCGAACCTTTGGAGCTATGGACCAGACCGGCATTTTTTAACAGTCTGAATAAACTTTCGAGATATTTTTTTGAGATTTCCTGATCCCGGGCAATTTCTTTTAAAGATAAAGGCTTGCCTGAATAATTCATGGCTATGTAGATAAGGGATCTAAGCGCGTATCTAATTCCTGTTGATATTTTTATCATTTAAATCCTCAATTTAGAGCCATCATTTTGTCAATCGGAATCAATGCCTTTTCGATTAATTCATTATCGAGATGTATTTGATGTTCGTCGTTTTCAAGGGCGTTCAGAACCTTTTGCAGAGTAATTTTTTTCATATTAGGACATATCGATATATCAGATGCCATCTTAAAAGTCTTGCCATTGTTGAGTTTTCTCAGCTGATGAATAATACCGTTCTCAGTAGCGATTATGAATGACCGGGTTTCCGAGTCTCTGCAATAATCAACAATCTGTCCGGTACTTCCTATGAAATCGGCCATATCCCTTACAGGCTTTGAAGCCTCCGGATGAACTAAAACTTTGGCTTGCGGATATTGCTCTTTTTTTTCAATTATGTTTTGGGTTGTTATACGCTGATGTGTCGGGCAAAAGCCGGGCCATAGTATCATTTCTCTTCCGGATTTATCCATTACATATTGGCCAAGGTGTTTGTCCGGGACAAAGATAATTTTTTTATCCTTTGGTATTGATTCGATGACCTTAATGGCATTTGAAGATGTACAGCAGATATCGCTTTCGGCTTTGACTTCCGCTGTAGTGTTGACATAACATACAACAACTGAACCGGGATGTTCTTTTTTCATATTTCTAAGGTCTTCCGCGTTTATCATATCAGCCATTGGACATCCCGCGTATTTATCGGGAAGAAGTACCATTTTGGCCGGGTTGAGAAGTTTGGCGCTTTCGGCCATAAAGCGGACGCCGCAAAAAATTATTCTGTCTGCATTTGTCTCAGCAGCTTGTATACATAAACCCAGAGAATCGCCGACATAGTCCCCGATGTCCTGTATATCGCCCGGTTGATAACAATGGGCAAGAATGACCGCGTTACGTTCTTTTTTTAACTCATTTATTTTTTTTACTATATCCATATTATTGTCCTGTTTGTTTTTAGCCGTATAAATGTTTGTAGTCATGAAGAAGCTCTTCGGCCCTTGGTTTGCATTTTCCGCAGACAGTACCTATTTTTGTTTCATACTGAAGTTCCTGATAGTTTTTTACTCCGCCTTTTACAGCTTTTTCAATATCCTTATCTGTAACATTCATACAGTGACATATAACGGTCGCCTTTTCTTCTTCAATCCTGTTTTCCTGATCTGTTTTTTTATAATAATCTTCAATCGCGGATCTAAGAGCCTTATCTCCAAGAACTGAACAGTGTATCTTGACAGCTGGAAGTCCGTTTAGCTTGGCTGTTATATCCTTCGGTTTAATGTGATAGGCTTCTTTAAGAGGCATTCCTTTAACCATTTCAGAAAGAATGGATGTGCTTGCTATGGCGCTTGCGCATCCGTAAGTCTTCCATCGGCAGTCGGTGATGATTCCGTCAGAAACTTTAATCAGAATCAGCATCTGATCACCGCATTTAATATCTCCTACAAGACCCTCTCCGTCCGCATCACTTTTTTCATCGCCGAGCAGAACGTTTTTAGGGTTCATGAAGTGTTCTTTTACAGTGTCTGAATACATCCAGTCCATTTGTTGGCCCGTTGTGTTACTCATTTTTTACCTCCCGAGTATAGCGTAGACATACTTCGTATGTTTTTTATTATTCCTTCGAGTTTTTCTAAAACATAGTCAATTTCATCTTCTGTGGTTTCTCTTCCAAGGCTGAATCTTATCGATCCATGTGCCATTTCTGCTCCGAGGCCGGTTGCCATCAAGACATAGGATGGTTCGAGTGTTCTGGTCGCGCATGCTGAACCTGTTGATATTGCAATTCCCTGCATATCAAGGTAGAGCAGGCTTGCCTCTCCTTCTGCTCCCGCGAAAGAAACATTCAGTGTATTCGGCAATACCTTGTCAGGATGACCATTAAAACTAACATCAGGTATTGTCTTTTCTATGCCTTCTTTAAGCCTGTTTCTAAGTGCCTTATATTTTATAGAGTATTCTGTAATATCGTTCTTAATTATTTCAGCTGTTTTTCCAAATCCTGAAATGCCCATTGTATTAATGGTGCCTGCCCGCCATCCGGATTCCTGGTGGCCTCCGTGTATGAGGGGGCTCAACGGGCTTCCTTTTTTTACGTACAAAGCGGCTACTCCTTTGGGACCGTATATCTTATGGGATGAAAGAGTGAGGTAATCAATATCAAGATCAGCAACGTCTACAGGTATTTTACCAACTGCCTGGACAGCATCGGTATGAAAAAGGGCTCCCCTGGAATGGGCAATCTCTGACATTTTTTTAATGTTCTGGATTGTTCCAATTTCGTTATTTGCCATCATAATAGAGACAAGAGCTGTTTTTTCAGATATAAGTTCTGATAGAGAATCAGGGTTAATAATTCCGAATTTATCGACTTTTAAAAATTTTACATCAATACCGTAATCGGAAAGATATTTTACAGTTTCAAGAACACAAGGGTGTTCTATAACACTTGTAATTATTTCTTTTCGACCCTTTGGGAATCCGTAAGATTGTTTTCCAGGGAAAGCTATCATTTTTAATACAGTATTGTTTGACTCCGACCCTCCACCTGTAAAAATAATCTCAGACGGATCGGCATTTATTAATGATGCTACATTTTTTCTCGCGTTTTTAATCAGGTGTCCTGCTGCTCTACCAAAGGTGTGCATACTTGATGCGTTACCATATATGTCAAATATCTCCTGAATATGTTTTTTTACCTCAGGAAGAAGGGGTGTTGTCGCGTTATTGTCAAGATAGACGGTTCGATTCATAACGATACCTCATTACCTAGTGTTTCTATAGGAATTATAGTATCCGCATGGGAATTTTTCAAGAAAATAATAAAAAGGTATTTTAAGCAGGCATTAATAATAAAGCCGTAAAATGATGAATTCAAAAGAATTTAATGAGGATTGTCCACACGAAGGAATTTAATGGTTGGGTAGAGGCCATGCATGCAAGTAGAGACCATGCATGCATGGTCTCTACAACAATAATGCAAGGTCTCTATCCCTTAACCGATCCTGCCAATACCCCTTTCACAAAATACTTCTTAAGTGAAAAGAAAAGAGCAAGTGGAAGCAGCATTGAAATAAACGCGGCGCTTGCCTTGATGTGCCAGCCGGCTTCAAGAGAACCCATCATTGAGGAAATCTTTACGGTAAGCGGAGCTACATCGGAAGATCCGCCAAGATAAACAAGTGAAACCAACAGGTCATTCCAGACCCAGAGAAACTGAAAAATGGCAAGGCTTGCTATAGCGGGTTTGGCAAGCGGCAGAATGAGTTTTATAAATATTTGAAGTCTTCCCGCGCCGTCTATCCTGGCAGATTCAAGCAGGGAATAAGGGATATTTCCAAAAAAGTTTCTCATGAGATATACGGCAAAAGGTAAGCCGTACGCGGTATGAGCCAGCCAGACTCCGGGAAAGGTTCCGGTAAGTCTGAAGGATTTCAGGAGCTTCATAACAGGGATGAGCGTAATCTGGATTGGGATTATCTAAAGCGCTATAAAAAGGATAAAGATGGAGATCCTTCCGGGGAATTTGTAATACGCGATTGGAAATGCAGTAACAGCTCCCAGAATAACGGTAAGGATTGTAGCAGGCAGAGCAATAATCAGGGTGTTTAAAAAGGCTCTGGCTATTCCGCTTGATCCGAGAACCAGTTCATAATTGGTCAGTGTGAACTCGGATGGATTTGTGAAGATCATCCACCATCCTGAAGAACTGATGGCTCCTGATTCGCGGAATGAGCTGATTAAAAGGGCAAAAGACGGGATGAACCACATCAATACAAAAATTACCATACCGATGTTCATTAGTGTTTGTTGTTTTGTCCCAAGGTTCTTTGTCATATTTAATCCCGTATCTTTTCATGATATGTAAAACTTTTAATATTAAAGAGTACTACAGGAATAACAGCCAGGAGAAGTATAACTGCCATAGCCGAGGCATATTCAAAATTTCCTTCGCTGAAAGCTGTACGGTACATTCTGTTGGCTATTACTTCGCTTGATCCGAAAGGACCTCCTCCGGTCATTGTATAGACTATATCAAAAACCTTCATGACATTGATAATCATTGTTGTCATTACAACTGTGATAGTCGGCAGTATCATAGGAACCTGAATTTTGAAAAATATTTTTTTTGATGATGCTCCGTCGATTTTTGCCGCGTTAATGATTTCCTCAGGTATCGATTTGATAGCCGCGCGGAATATAACCATGCAGAATCCTGTCCACATCCATATTCCGGCAAGGATCAATGCCATATTAACAGTGTCGGGGCGGCCCAGCAAGGCAATGCCTTTAAAATCAGTCGTGAATCCTTTTCCAAAAATAAAGTTGATCGTTTTTGAAATAAAGCTGATGATGAGGTTAATGGTTCCGAAATCTTTCGCGTACATGAAGGACCAAATTACACCGGATGCTACATAGGAAATGGCCATTGGAAGGAATATGATTGATCTTGCTGTCTGTGAGTATTTAATCCGGTCCAGAAATCCCGCGAGAAAAAGACCGAATCCGGTTGTGAATAATGTAAAAAAAATGAGCCATAAAAGATTATTTTTAAAAGCTGTTATCATTGAAGAATCTTTAAACATTTTCAGATAGTTGCCAAGTCCAATGAAAACTTTATTCGAACCTTGTTTTTTACGGGATGTATAAATTTGCAGGATTAAATATTCCATTGTTTCTTTTACAGACATGTTTTTATTGACGGCGTTTTTTTTGAGTTTTAGTGAATATGTTTTTTCTGTTTTTTGTACGAGTTTTTTACTTCCATGAAGTGTGAGGAATTTTGATTTAGCTGTCACTTTTTTACCGGAGG
>JAGLSM010000006.1 GCA_023135745.1 Spirochaetota bacterium
GCTCCTGATCTCCCGCCAAGGTTTCCAGAATATCGGTTATCACCGCTTCCAAACATGTGAATTTTTGTTATAGATGTGGTTGATTTATCATCACCGCCACAGCTTATAACGACACAAAGTATCAGAACCAAGACCAAACTTTTAAACATCATCATCTTTTTATTCATATTAACTCCTTTTAAATAAAAAAGTATTGTAAAAAAGCATAATAATACCTTGATATAGTATAAGGATGAAATTTTAAAAAAAACATCTAAAATCAATAAAGACATCATAAAGTTCTTGCAGCTTAATAATATTCACCTTACATTGACAACATTGCTGTCATTAATGGAGTCCTATAAATATTATTTAAAAAAAATCATTTCTTCAAAAATGTTTTTTCCTGGAATTTTTGTGCTGCTTATTGCTTTAATATCAATTGTCCATTATGCTACCCCTGTTAAAAAATTGTATTTCCATGATTTATTCAGACGATTGTATTACCTGCCTCTATTTCTGGTTCTTTTCAGATATGGATTAATTGGAGGAATAATTACTTCGATTTCAATAACAATACAACAATAATGTATCAAAAACAGCAGTGTTTCTCAAAATGAAGCGTCACAAACTTGTGTATTTGCTTAAAAAATATAATAAATGAATAATTATTTAATAAAAATCATTATATTTGCAATAATTTACCTTGTAGATTGACTAATCATCTTCAAGGTATTATGCTTTTTTAGGACAAGTTTTAAGATAATTAATAAAAGATAGAAACTTTCTACTAAAAACCTGGAACATCTAAAGACACTGCTAAGTTTCAAACTTTTAAAGAATTTTGAGCTTGTATAATTTAAGTAAAAATGAATTTATTGAAAATTTATTTGTCAGGATTATCTATTTAATTGTGTTTTGTGCCCACCGATATTAAAAATATCTGGATTGGAATGCAAAGTTATGATCACACTATAGAAGCTTTTCTATAGTGTGAATATGGTACCTTTAGGCATATAAATATTTCATAGAGGTTATATGGAAAAAGACCATAACGATAAAAATGTGCAAGCGTTTAGTAAAACCGCCATAGATAAACAAAAAATGTACTTTTGTAAACTTGCGTGCCTTATTAATAATGGTCCTTTCGCGTTTATGGTTACTGATATAAATGGTTCAATTGAGTATGTAAACAATTCTTTCATCAAACTGACAGGATTTAAAACAGAAGAAATATTGGGTAAAAGTTCATCTATACTTAAATCAGGTAAAACCGATCCTTTAATTTACAAAAAGCTTTGTAAAAAAATAAAAAAGGGAGAAACCTGGAAAGATGTAAACCCTATAACTGTGGTTCATGAACATTATAATAATCTGAGTGAAAAGCGTATAATTGAGATCATGGCTTCACCTCTATTTGATGAAAATAATGATTTTCAGGGAATTGTAGAGTCATGGAGAGACATAACTGCCAGAATAGTTCAGGAAAATAAATTAATAGAGTCCGAATCAAATTTAAAAGCTATTATTAATAGCGGAGATCAATCAATCATCCTTCTTGATAAGGATAACAGAATTCTTTGTTTTAATGAGAATTTCAGAAAAGAAGTAAATAAAAGGTTTTCTCTAAAAGTTTCAATTGGAGATTTATTTGATTCCTTTATTCCTAAAACCGATTTAGATATTTTGAGCAAATATCTAAATAAGGCTTATGTGGGGAAATCCATATTAAAAGAGATACAAGTTGATAATATTTGGTATGAGTATTATTTTAACCCGGTTATTAATCATGATGGAAAATACAATGGTGTTTCGATTTGCTATAGAGATATTTCAGAAAGAAAAAAAGCACAGGCTGTAATTGAACACATGGCCTATAATGATATACTGACGGATATACCAAATAGAAGATTATTTGATGACCGCTTAAAAATAGCGCTCGCTCAGGCCGAACGTGAAAATCATAAACTTGCCGTACTTTTACTTGATTTTGATTATTTTAAACGTATAAACGATACCTTTGGGCACGCAGCCGGAGATATGCTCTTAAAATCTGTTGCCTCTAGAATTTCCGGGATTCTAAGAGCATCTGACACACTTGCCCGTTTAGGAGGAGATGAATTTATTATTCTTGCACCTTCTATTAATAATTTTGATATGGTTGACAGAATCGCGAAAAAGATTTTAGATCAGTTTAAAAGACCCTACTTTATTAGAAATAATGAGCTTAATATTACCGCAAGTATTGGTGTAAGCATTTATCCGGATGATGCGAAAGATAGTCTGGAACTGTTAAAAAACGCTGATACCGCAATGTACAACGCTAAAAATGAAGGACGCTACAAATATAAGTTTTTCACTAAAACAATGAATGGAAATGTTCTGCAGCGTTTTAAAATGGAAATGGGAATGCATCATGCTCTTCATAATGCTCAATTCCAGGTATATTATCAGCCAATTCATGAAACTAAAACAAATAAAGTAGTTGCTGTTGAAGCTCTTTTAAGATGGCTTCATCCTGATTTAGGAATGATTCTTCCTGAACGCTTTATTTCAATTGCTGAAGAAACAGGATTAATTATTCCAATCGGGGAATGGTTAATAGAAACTGTCTGCAGGCAGAACAGGCAATGGATTGACGATGGCCATGATCCTCTCAAAATCGCGATTAATCTTTCCGCAAGACAACTGCGCGAACCTGATCTTGCAGATTTTATAAAAAAATCATTAAAAGACAATAATTTGGACCATACTAATTTTAGCATTGAAATAACTGAAACAATTATGATGGAAGAAGGCAGCCCTGCTATTGATACGTTAACAAAACTCACTGAAATGGGGATTGAAATATCACTTGATGATTTTGGCACCGGTTATTCATCCCTGGGATATTTAAAGCAATTCCCTATTGAATTTCTGAAAATTGACCGTTCATTTATAAAAGACAGTATTGACAATGAAGCAGACGCGCGGATAGTCAGGGCTATACTTTCAATGGCGCATAGCCTAAAAAAGAAAGTTGTTGCTGAAGGCGTGGAATCTGAAGAACAGCTGCAATATCTAAAATGGCTGGGTTGTGATCAGGTACAGGGATTTTTATTAAGCCATCCTGTTTCAAAGAAAAACATTCATAACATTATCAAGGAATCTGAAAATAAAGAAAAATCCATCTAATTAATAAGCCTGAAAATTTGTAATATACCAGGTTAAGAGCCCGCCAATAACTATTCCATCATCAGTTTTGTAGTCGTAATAAACAAATTCAGGGTAGAAATAATTAGTACTGTACCTTACAACAATTTCATTGAGATATAATTCCGAATCATTTTGCTGCTTATGCTGAAGATAACCGTATTCAATATTGGAAAAAATAGAATCAATAGTATTTGTTAAAAAGACAGATTGTGCATCATTTGTTGTTACAGAAAAAATCAATCCATTGCTGATAACTATATGGTTATCTGAAACTCCGTATCCCTCACCCTTATAATCAAAAGAATAATTAGTAATATTCAAGGCAGTCCAATTGGACCAGTTCGATTTAAAGGTATCGTAATCAAACGTTACTGGTATTTCCGAATCACAGGATATCAGACAAAGGAATAATATATTTATTAGTATTAGTATTTTTTTTATTGTATTCATTTTAACCCCAACTTTAATTATATAATAAAACTGTTAAATTTCTTGAAATAAAGATAAAAAAAAATAATTAACTTGAGTATCTTTTTGATGATTTTAAAATTATATAAAAATATTAAAAACTTTTTGAAGTGTTCTTATTTTAATAAAGGATGGAAGAAAATGGGAAAAACCATTGCTCAAAAAATTATTAAGCAGCATTTGAAGGATCAGCCGTTTGAGGATGTTAATGTAATTAATCTCGACGGAGTATTCTGTCATGAGATAACTACTCCAATCGCAATAATGGATCTTGTATCTCGAGGTAAGGATCGTGTTTTTGACCCTACAAAGATTAAGGCTGTTATTGACCATGTTACTCCGGCAAAAGACTCAAAAACTGCAGAACAGGGAAAGATACTCCGAGAATGGGCAAGAAGACATGGTATAAAAGATTTTTTTGATATAGGACGAAACGGTGTCTGCCATGCTCTTTTTCCTGAAAAAGGATTTGTCCGCCCGGGATACACTATAATCATGGGTGATTCACATACATGCACATATGGGGCCTTTGGAGCCTTTGCTGCCGGTGTTGGTACTACAGATCTTGAAGTTGGTATTCTTAAAGGGGTTTGTACTTTTAAAACTCCAAAAACAATCAAACTTGTTCTTAACGGAAAATTGAAACCCGGAGTATACGCAAAAGATGTAATCTTGAACATTGTGTCAAGAATTGGAGTTGCAGGTGCTACAAATGTAATTATTGAGTATACAGGTGAACTTGTGGATCAAATGAGTATGGAAGCAAGAATGACTCTCTGCAATATGGCAATTGAAGCGGGAGGCACCAGCGGCATATGTTATCCGGATGCGGTAACTGTAGATTATCTCTGGGAATATATCAAGGATGACTTTAAATCCAGGGAAGAAGCTATAGCAGAGTACAGTAAATTGATCTCTGATGATGACGCGGAATATGAAGCCGTATATGAATACGATTTTTCTGATTTAACTCCCCAGGTTTCTTACGGATTTAAACCTGATTTAATCAAACCTGTTTCTGAAATGGAAGGGACTCCTGTCGACCAGATTTATATAGGTTCATGTACAAATGGAAGAATAGAGGATCTGCGCGTGGCTGCTGAAGTGCTTAAGGGAAATAAAATATCTGATAATGTAAGAGCCATTTTATCTCCTTCTACACCTCAAATTTATTCTAAAGCCCTTGATGAAGGAATAATTAAAATCTTCATGGATGCAGGTTTTTGCGTCAGCAATCCAACCTGCGGAGCATGCCTTGGAATGAGTAACGGTGTGCTTGCAAATGGAGAAGTATGTGCTTCAACAACTAACAGAAATTTCTTCGGAAGAATGGGTAAAGGCGGGACAGTTCATCTTATGAGTCCGGCGACTGCTGCTGCTACTGCAATAAAAGGAAAAATAACCAATTCAAAACTGTTTAAATAAGGAGAAAATATGAAAACATTTAAAGGGAAAGTTCTGTTTCTTGACAGATCTGATATAAATACAGATGAAATAATTCCTGCAAGGTATCTTACAGAAATAACAAAGGAAGCCTTAAAACCTTACTTACTTGAGGATTTGGAACTGGAAGGATTTTCTGCGGAAAATGATATAAAAGACAAATCAGTTATAATATCAAGAGATAACTTCGGCTGCGGATCCTCACGTGAACATGCCCCATGGGCATTAGAAGTAAACGGCTTAAACGCTGTTATTGCATCAGGATTTGCTCGAATATTCAGGCAGAACATGTTTAACTGCGGCATGCTTGCTATTGAATTGGATGAAAAAATAATTGATGATTTGTTTAAAAAATATGCCGGCAAAATTCCTGACATTGAAATTGATATCGAAAAATCCGAAATAATTATTTCAGCCGATGGTATGACAGAACGTATTCAATTTAATATTTCTGAATATGATAAGGTTCTTGTAAAATCTAACGGATGGGTTGAATACGCGGACTCATCGTATTAGGTACCTGATAACTTAATTTCGAGGAGCCCTTAATATTAATCAATCCTTTTCAAAGTATTATTTAATTCATTGATTCTTTCTCCAATTTCAGAAGACTGCTTAATCTTTGTTAGAAGCTTTTCATCCATCAATATGTATGCGATTGCAAGAGTCTGAGTGCGTATTTTAGATAGGACTTCATTAACAGTTAATGAATTATAGTATTCAGGCTCGGTGATTAACTTATTATCAAATGGAATTTCATTATTTTTATTAAGTGTTTCACCAATTTTTTGATTCAGAATTACAAAAAGATCAAAGAGATTTTTTCCTGTTAAGTATAAAAGGTCGCAGAAACTTCTTTCGGTATCTGAAAAGGTAAAATTTGGTTTGATTTTATTAACGTAAGTAGAATACGTATCATAAGTGACCATCATATTAGAATGATTTTTCTTTAAATTGCTTATTTGTTCCATATCGGATTTGATAAGATCAAGACGCGATTTGAAAAGAACCGGGTCGAATAAGGTGATTTTTTCCTTAAGGCCCTCAATACTAACAAGTCCATTGAGAATTGGATCAGCCAACTTACAAAACTTATTACACACAATGAAAATAAAAGATAATACATCATAATCTATTAAATTTTTTGTTGTATTAAAGATGCTTTTTTTATCATCAATACTGTTCTTATTTAGACTTGACTGATGAAGATGAAATAATTCTTCATAAAAGCTATACATTAATGATTCATCATTTTCAAAATTTAGAGTATTTATGATAAATTGATCTCTTTTAAGAAGCGCCAATTCTTCCTTTTTTACTTTTTTAAAAATGCTTATTTTTTCAATAATCCTTTTTGGACATTGAAACTCAGAATTATCAACTTGTGAAATGTGAAAAGCTTCATAAATTTTATTTGAATTCAAGTACCTCTTAAAATATCCCATATAAACAGCATAAAGGACGTTGTTTAAATTTATACCGGTCTGTTTGTTTTCAAGGAGTTTTTCGATAGAAGTTACAATTTTTCGAAAAACTGAAGAAAATAACCTGATATTTTTGAAAAACTGAACCATTCCATCAAGAAGAATTTCTTTATTCTCAGGATTGATGGTTATGTTAAAAAACAGACGCATAAATGGATATATCTTTACAAAAAATTCCTTAGTTATAATTTTTGAAAAAATTATCAATTCATTATTAAAATAATATCTGATAAGTTCCTGCAGCTGAACAAAAATATTGTACTGTTTTTTTGTAAGAACTGTCCAGCCTTCTTCCACTAAAATAAAAATGGGTTCTTCAATAAAATTAAAAATTGCCTTCAATTCAATATTCCAGAATTGTTCTATTTCCGGTGTTAATTCATGCCTGATTTTTAAAATATTACTTTTAAGGACATTATTTACCTTGCCGAAAAGACTTATTTTATTCCAGTCATTTATGAGTAAAGATCCTTTTGATTGAGGTTTGTCTTTAAAAATCACGTCGAATGATTCATTGAAATTTATTTTAAAGGGGGATTCAAAAGCATATCGGTGAATACGTTTTTTTATCTTTAGGGGTTGAATGAATTTAAGTCTATTTTCATAATAATGTAGAGCTTCTATTCCATTATTATCAGTTTTTTCAATAATATGAATCTTTTTTAAGAGATTATTCTCTTTACTGAGTAATAATTCTAATCTTTTTTGAACTTTTTTATCTCTTGTGCGTTTTAAAAGTTCATTTAAATATTGTCTGTTTTCTCCATCTTTAAATTTATTATAAGCCTGACCTTTTCCGGCAGCTTTTGTTTTTGAATTTTCTTTTGAATCAGAATTTGGATTTTTCTTCTTTTTTTTAAAAGGCCACATAAATTTTAATTATACATAGAATACGAATTTGACGCAAGATTTTACGTAATTTTTATTATCAAAAGTGATTTTTTTTTATAAATTTGACATATATTCAAATAAAAGTATAATTACATCAAACTAGACTCGTTAAATTTGAAAATAACAAGAACATAAATAATATGTTACAATTTTGTAAATAAAATCTTTTTAAGAGAAAAATATGCTTCAAAACTCAACATTTATTGTAATCGAAGTAAATAAGCTTAAAGAAGGTTCAATCCTTGCTGAAGATATCGGTGTATATGACAGTTTAAAAGCTGGAACGATCTTAACCACCAGCTTGATAAAAACTATTCAGTCAATTAATGGAATAGATCTGGTTAAAATACGTTCCTTTGAAAATGATTTTGAACAGGAAGAAGCTGCTAAAAAAGTCAACGGAGATAAAAAGCATTACAAGCAGAAAATTTCAGACATGGAAGAAAAAAACCTGGATCACGCTGATTCAATATCCAATAAAATTGATAAAATGCTTGCTAGAAGAAAAGTGACTATAGAAAATGTTAAGGAAGTTGGCGAAGATAAAAATATCAATTTTGATTCCTTTGACAATAATGAAAAGGGAGAAGCTGTCAAAATCCTGAATTCTATTGAAACAGCAATGACTCAAATAGAAGAAATCGAAAGCAAACCAAAAATATCCAAAGAACCTTTATTAAATAAAATGATTAAAAAAGTAAAAGATGTAGATGACACATTTTTAGGTTTAATTAATGCACGACAATCGGCTGTAAAGAATCTTGAAAATATTGTAAGCTCATTTATAGATGAAACAGGACCTAATATGGATTCATCAATTTTATTAAAAGATATCTTAATGCAGCCGGAGAAATATTTGGCTAATCATTCCATGAATGTTTCTATTATTTGTGTTTCTACAGCTATTGAATTAACAAAGATAATGACAAATAAATTAAATGATCCTAGTATACAAAAAGATTTTCACCTGCTGAAAATCATAAAAAATAAAACCTTCAATCGGCAGGAAATAATTAAACTAGGATTTGCAGCATTTGTCCACGACATATATTTTAAAAAAATATATCCGGATATGTCTTCTGATTATAAACTTACATCTTTAACAGATCAGAGTAACGTAGAAAAACATGCTTCTGAAAGTTACCATCTAATGAAACAGTTTGAGATGGATTATCATGTCAATAAGGCTGTACTGCAGCATCATGAAAGTATTGACGGAAGCGGTTTTCCTGACGGAGTTACTGAGAGAATGTTTTCAAAATATACAGCAATATTGTCTTTTGCTGAGAGATACATTACCTTGACTCACCCAAATCCTTTTAATTCGACGCTGCATCCAACTACCGCTATGAAAAAGCTGCTTACTGTCGAACGCAATAAATTTGATACGGATATCTTATTGGCATTTACCAGATCTGCCACTATGGTACCCATAGGATCATGGGTGCTGATGGAAAATGGATATATTGGTTATTCTACTAATAGAATTGAAGGCTCGAATCTTCCTATTATAAGAGCCGTTATGAAATCTACTGGAGAAAAACTGGGTACTTTTGAAAATAAAAATCCGACTGAACCAGGCAACAGGATTGATAAACTGCTTCAACACAAAGATCTTTTCCTGTTAAACAAGGATTATCAGAAATATGTATGTTATTGATATTCAATGTAAAAAGGAATTATCGCCAGAGGATTCCCTGTTAAAAGAGAAGTCATAATCCTATGGTTTTTTAGAAAACTATTGAAGCTGAAGACCGGTGTTTTTAAAAGCTTTAATAAATCCAATCTATGAACAGGTCCTTCTAAAACACTGAATTTATTATATCCAAGTCCAACAGATTTTCCTGCTAATAGCAGCACCTCTAAAAAAGTTAAATTTCCGTCAATTAAATTTAATTTAAAAGCATCTCTTCCGGACCAAATTCTTCCTCCGGCTATATTTTTAATCTTCTTAAGATTTATACTTCGTCCTTCCGCCACAACTTTCAAAAAAGTATTGTAGTGGTTTGCCAATGATTTTTTTATCAGAGCTTCCTCAGGGATTGAAAACCGCCTGTTGGCAGACCAAAGAAATGGAAATTTACCTTTTTTAACGAAATAAGTATTAAAGCCGATTTTCTTTTTTAATTCCGCAACTACCAGTTTACCGGTAATTACACCTATTGATCCTGTAATACAGGTTCTTGGCGCAAAAATTATACTTTTTTTATTTTTAGTTCCGCATGAAAGATAATACCCTCCTGATGCGGCAACATCTCCCATTGAAATAAATACAGGTTTTATCTTTCTTAGTCTATTGACTGCCTTCCAGATTTTCGATGAAGCAAGAAGGTCTCCTCCGCCGGACTGAACTCTTATTACAACAGCTTTAATGTTATATGAAGCCCCCATTAAATTTATCCATGGAATTATTGTATCAGATCCTGCAGATTTTGAACCATAGACTGGATTAGGTGATTGGGAGCTTTTTGAATTAACAATTGTACCTGTTATATGTACTACACCTATTTGAGGTTTTTTACTCCAGGAGTTATTATCGAAGGTTTCATTAAAATATTTATATAACTTAACTCCGCTTAATCCTTTAAGTAAAATATATCTCTGAGTTTCCTGTTCATCTTTCAATCCGTTTACCAGTCCAAGCTTAACGGATTGTTGAGGTAAAATCAGTCCTTTTGAAAACCAGGTTTTAACGCGATTTATTTTTAGTTTTTTGTTTTTTGAAATTGTATTAATTAGAAAATTATACATTTCTGAAACTATTCTTTTTTGGGCTTCCTTATGCTCCTTTGTCATTTTCGTTAAAGTTGCAAGCTGTGCAGCGGATTTGTATTTGCCCATATAAAATAGATTTGCTTTTAATCCAATCTTGTCCAGGAATCCTTTGATGAAGGTTACAACTACACCTACTCCCTTCATGGAAATATGAATATTAGGATTTAAAAAAATCTTTTCAGCTGTACTTGCGATCGCGTATGATTTAGAGGATCCATATTCAATATAGGCTATGATTTTTTTTCCTGATTTTTTGCATAAATTTAATGTTTCTATTAATTCTTCAGTTCTGCCGAATCCCAGATTGTGCGGATAAATTCTAAGATAAATAATTTTAATTTTTTTGTCTTTTGATGCCTTATGTAAAGCCATAAGCAAATTTAAAAATGTGTTTTTTCTTTTTTGCGTCAAAAAAGGAACAGATCCATGAATGATGCCGGGGTCCTCGGGGAAATTACCGATGATATCTACGACTAAAAAACGATCGGGATTGGGAATTATACTCCTTTGCTTTTCAGCATTAATTTGAATTGAATTATAACCATTGTAACTATCTTTTGATTTTGAAACTGAAGTTTCAAAAGTAATGCCCGGAAAATCAATCCCTATAGATAGTGAATAAGAATCTTCATTGCCATTTCTGAAGTACTTAAAACCTAAACTCAAGCCGTCTATCGGACGGATAAAAACACCAATTTTTTTTAAATTATGATCACTATGAAGAAGTATTCTATTGTCAAATAACCTTACTCCTATTCCCAGTGTTTGCTCCGGTTCTAACAATCCATAAGAATAATCAGACATTACAATGTCTTTTAAGGAATATGATAAATGCAGAAAAGATGAAATAAACAGTGAAATGCCTAAATCAAGACTTTCCAGATTATTGTATTTATTTATTTTTGAATAATACCAACTATATGAATAACCAAAAAGAAGGAATTCCGTTAATTTAAAACCATGACCTATAACCAGCTTTTTTATTAAAAAATTATCGTTATAGAAATAATCGTACTTTAAACCAAAGCCAAGGAAGGTTGAAGATAAAGAAAAACTTTTACCATAATCCGAATCATTTTCAAAACCGGCGAAAAAACTAAAACGCAAAGCTTTATTAAATCCAAATAATGCCGGATTTAAAAACGCATTTGCAGATTTTTCTGTTCTTGTAGGGAGAAGCAAATTGTCTTTGAAACCCGGAGATTCTGCATAAGTAAAAGAAACAGCATTAATAAATAGTGTAAAAGAAAGCAAAATTAGTACGAAAAACTTCACCATTTATAGAAACTCCGTTTATAAAAAGAAATTAAAAAACACATGATTATTAATCATTTTTTTTGTGTATTCTTGATTTAAAAATATTTTTAAATCCGGTCAAATCATGTGCTGTGGCACTTGCTGCCGCAATATTTTCTTTTTGTATCTCTTCAAATATTTCTTTTCTATGAATAGTAACTGATTTTGGAGCATCAATACCAATTTTAACCTGGTCACCTTTAATATCAACGATTCGGATTTCGATAGAATCGCCTATCATTATTGACTGATTTGGTTTTCTTGATAGAACAAGCATTAATCACTACCTCCAATAGCAGATTTGTCTGCTTTCATGAGAGCGTGTTTAACCCTGTGATTATCATCAAGACTAATAGCCTGTCTTGCAAGATTGTTCTTTTTATTAATTATAATAGGTCCCTGTAGATTTGCTGTCATTTCTGAGGGATTTTCCGGAATTGTTACAATTGTAAAGATAAGAATGTCTTCTTTATCCTTTATATCAATACTTTCCAATTCCGCGTTATTTACCTTCAATTTATAATCAGGTATAAATAAATCAGGTTGTATTACCACAAAGGCAATATCCTGTTCTTCAATAGATTGAAGCCAGTAAAATGGACTATCTTCCATGTCTAATAGATAATAATCCTTAATAAATTCGAAGCCCAAAATTCCATCCGGGAAACTTATTTTCTGTTTATCAGAAACTTCAATTTCACCAAAAGCCTTTGTCTGAATCTTAACCAAAATTTCCTCCATTAAATATTTAAAAGTAAAATTTCTATCTTAGAAAATCCATTAATGTTACAGGTACAATCCTGGCGCCTACCGATAAGGCTGCCTTTTTTGCAAATTCAAGCATTTTTAGATTTGTCATAGCTTCCGCAAGATCAATATCTTCTGTTTTTGAAAGTATATCTGTTATATGAACATTATCAGTAAACAATCTTTTAGCTGCAATTTCGAGTCTCATTGACAATGCGCCTATTTCACCTCTGTACCTGCTGATATTTTTTATTGCTTTAGACAAATGATCTAAATTCTTCGAACCTATATCTTTCAGGTTATTTTTCAGGAGATTATTTCTAAAATCAATGATTTGATCAAATATTGAACCACCGTAAATTTTAGCGGTTGGCGCATAGTTTTTTGGCGGAATATTGCTTCCTAATGCAATAAGACCAAGATCCTGCATAACTGTGCCGCCTTCAATATCTTCCAGCCAGATTTGATGCGGATCAGTTGATTCAATCAAAATTAAATTGGTGCCTCTGGTATTATCAATTGATGCATGGATAGGCAGATGGGAATTATTAATCTTTTGAACTATATTAGGAAGAGTATCTCCTGCTTTAACCTGAATTCTAACTCCGTCAATTTTAAAAACCTGATCTTTTACAGCTCGGTAGGCAGTCGCGCTTGTAGAAGACTGAACTCTCATATTGGCTCCCCAGAAAATTCTGTTTCCGGGCTGATTGACATTTATATACTGCATTCTGTCTATTTCTCTTTTTTGCAGACCAATATCGCCTTGATATTCTACTTTATTAATTAAGGCATAAGGAGAACCCTTCACTTTTTCAAATATTGGTTTGAAAGGTACTTCATTAACCTTGAATCCACTGAATATTGTTTCTCCCTTGTATCTTCCGTTTGCAAACTGAATCATCTGCTTAAGATGCTGATCTATCTCTTTAGCGATTATCTTTCTATCATCGCTGTTAAATATTCCATTGGAAGACTGAACGGCAAGTTCCCTTATTCTCTGAAGGTGTTCGCCTATAGATTTTAGAGAAGAGTCGTAAATTTTTAACCGCGAATCGCTGTCTTGAACATTTTTCTTAAACTGTTTGATTTCAGTCAGGCGGCTTTTAAAAAGCATTGAATTAATAACTCCCGACGGATCTTCATGCGGTAATCGTGCTTTTTTTCCTGTGGATATCTGATTTTGTACCTGATCAAGTCTTCTTGAAGTATTTTTGAGATTATACATCATTGTATCTTTCATCATACCATTTGTAACTCTTAACATAATTTAGTCCTCCTGACTCTTTATGCTCTCATACGGTTTATGATTGTATCCAGCATACTATCAAGAGTTGATATAACTCTCGCAGATGCATTATATCCATGCTGAAACATTATCATATTAGCCATTTCTTCATCTATACTGACGCCGGAAATTGATTTTCTGTTGTTTTGAAGGTGTTTCAGAACAAGCTGGCTTTTTTCCAGGTGAATTTTTGAATCCCTTGAATCGGATCCAAGTTGTCCAATAAGCGCGGTAAAGTATTCATCAAATGTGGAGTTTTCACCTATCATTGCATGCGAGTATCTTATCTTCGCAAGCTTCAGCGCGTTATTACCATCACCGATACCGTTAGATTTATTAAATCTATCGTCGCCTGTAGTATCAACACCCTGTGAGGCGGAAATATTATTAACATCGCGTTTTATCGCGTCATCCAGACCAATCCATCTGCTCGGGTGGTGCTGATGTGATACTGAATAGTCCTTTTCTCCCCCAACCAGTTTATTAACCTGATTTATGCTGTTCCAGTCATAGGCACCCTGAGCGCCTCTATTTCTCAGTAGTCCGGAGATACCTACCAGTAAATCTCCGGAATCCTCAATATGTCTGATAACAAATTTCATGAATTTTTTTTCTTTTGGAAGAGATGCTTTAATTGACATCCCTCCCCTGTGATTAAGGTATGCCACTACGCCGACTTCACTTCTGTTAATTCTGTCAATGACTTCCTTAATTTTATCCCTTGCTGTATATGAAATTGTTACGTCTTTTCCGCCGTCAACAATAGGCCCGAAGTTAAGTACTCCGGCACTGCCGACTTCGAGATCCGGATCAATTTTTTTTGTACCTGACATCTTGAATAAAATTGTTTTATCCTCTTGTCCATCACCGCTGAAATCGTAATTTCCATTGCGGTTCTGTGTAAGATTGATTTTTTTGAAAAAACGCATATTAGTTTTAAAATTAAGGCCGAATCCATCTTTATGTACTTCGTTAACAAGATCAATAAGGTTAGCGCTCAGGTTGTCAATCTGCTTGATCTGGTTTCCCAGTACATCATCACGAACCTTAACAAGTGCTTTTAATTCTCCTGTTAGAAGTTTTACCTTAGATTTATCATCGCCCCATTTAACATCAGCGTAGCCGTCATTGGAGGCATTACCTTCAGCAAGAAGTTTTCTGAATTTTTGTCCCTGAACAAGATACTGACTGCCGATATTGATCATAAATTCGTCTCTATCAGTTCTGACTACATTTAGATTAATCATTTTTGAAAGTTTTTCTACCATAAGATCTCTTCTATCCATAAGATCATTTGGTGAATCCCCTACCTGTTCAGATTTCAGGATCTGTTCATTCAATTGGCTGATCTGTTTTGCATAGGAATTAATTTCACTTACTTTCAAACGTATCTGCGTATCAATATTTGACTGCAGATTAAAAAGTCTGTCAAAAGTCTTCGAAACACCCCTTGATAAAGTCAGAGCTGTCTCTCTTACAACTGACCTTGTTGCTCTGTCCGTAGGATTTTTATTTAATTTTTCCCAGGATTTCCAATACTGATCCAGATAATTACGAATTGTATGCTGTGAGGACTCGTTATGAAACTGCTCAATCTGATACATATTAAAATGCATTGTGTTCCAGTAACCTTCATTGGATTTCTCTGACATAATCCTGTCATCGAGAAACGCGTTTCTTATTCTTCCAATTCTGTTCTCAATCGGACCCATTCCAACCTGACCAGGTCTTTCTTCCCGCGTCAAACCAGGGACATACAGAGGATCAAATGTCTTAATAGTGAGCCTCTGACGGGAATAACCCTCAGTATTGGAATTTGAGACATTATGTTCTATTACATGCAGTCCCTGCTGATGTACCTGCAGCCCTCTTTTTCCAACTTCAATTCCATGAAAAGTTGAAATCATTTTTTTCTCCTTACCGGACCTTCACAAGGTATCTTTAAAAAAGTCCTTTTTTTTAAATAGTCAGCAAAATCTATATGGATTTGTTTATCAATATAGATTTGCCCCTGTTTCCAGTATTTTCACTCTCACCTTTTTCGTTGTAATGATGTTCATTTCTTTCTCCATTTACGGCTTCCATCGTAAGATCAATCATATCCAGAGAATTTTCCAACATCTGCTGATTGGTGGATTTTAAAAACTGAAGTCTTTCTATAAGTGCGTTCATGCTGTGCTGAATTTGTATAAGTTCATTTTTTTGATCTTCATCTACCATACATATAAGTTCTTTTAATAAATCAACGTCTGAATTCTTACACATTGTTGTTCCTGTAAACATTCTTTCTTTTTCCAGCGAATGAAGCTGGCTTACAAGTTCTTCTTCCTGTTCATTAATAGGAGTTAAATCAACAAAGGCTTTTTCTGTTAAAAGTTGTGATTTTTCTTCTTCAAGAGCG
Organism: Spirochaetota bacterium; assembly: GCA_023135745.1. Lineage (GTDB taxonomy): Bacteria > Spirochaetota > JAGLSM01 > JAGLSM01 > JAGLSM01 > JAGLSM01. The sequence goes on from JAGLSM010000006.1 coordinate 15,968, forward strand.
GTAATTTTTTCAAGTACCATCTTTTCATCTTTAATGATTTCCATAACTTTCATAAGAGTTTTTTTGTCGTACACAGCAATCTCCTTTTAAAGATTTTCCATCGTACTGATTGTCGGCATAGAAAAAAAAGAGTTAATAGGGAAAAGTATGTATCTCTAAAAATAATTTGCGCCTGCAACACAAATTGTTTTAGAGATACATAGGAGTATTTATGAAGATGGCACTAGTTTATCAGAGATTAATGAGATTGATCCATTCCTGCTAAAACCACACCCGGAAAACAATAGTATCTTCAATCAGGAATCAGAAGAAGATTTTGAACGCCTAAAACAAGATATTAAACAATATGGTATTCATGACCCTCTGATTATTACTCCTGAGATGACAATTATTACAGGTCACAGAAGGTGTCAGGCAGCATTGGAGCTAAAACTGGAAACTGTTCCAATACGATACCTACAAGGCAATCTGGATGAAGAACAAGTCCTACGGCTTATGAAAAAAGATAATCTATTACGCAGACAGATATGAGAAGGGATATGTCTATTCCATACCTTCATTTGATGATATAACTTTAATTTTGTTATCAATTATTTTATACTTCCGTGTAAAACTCATAAAATGCACATTTGTATTATTAAAAAAGCTTAAAGTTACATTAATTATTGAAGCATTTTTTTGCGCTGCAATCCGGCACCACACCTGAC
>JAGLSM010000060.1 GCA_023135745.1 Spirochaetota bacterium
TTGTCTATCTGCATTTTTTCAAGGATTGTCATTTCATCAGCTTCAACCGAAAAACCCTTGTTTTTTTTGATAAGCCCGTTTTTTTTAAATACAATATTTAGTTCCTGATCCTGTAGTATTATCTTGTATAAATCAGGAATTTCTTTTTCAGCCTGTGAAGTATAGCGTCCGTCAGTAATAAAAAAAGCATCTTCAGGTGAAATAAGCAGCCTTCCATAGCTTCCTGTAAAGCCGCTCATATATTTTACATTAGCCAAATTGCTTACTAATAATGGCCGTGATAATTTCTGCTGTAGTTTTTTTAACCGTTTTGAATAATCCGGCATCAAGTTATTTTGTAATCCGTTTATCAATTTTATCAAACAACTTTAAATACTGCTCAATTTGCTGCCAATCATGCTTAAATTGCTGCATTGAATAAAGATTATCATTTTCCCCTTCCATAAGCTGCTTGATTATTCTGTTTAGAGCATTCATATGGTTTTGAGTCAACTTGTCAGCCAAATTTAATTCAGTTACTATTTTATTTATCCTGGTAAGATTAATATCTGTCGGTCCTTTTTTAATAACATTCTTTACAATTGTTTTCTTTTTAAACTTAACAACTGACACTTTTTTCTTTGTGGACGCGCTGTATATTATACCTTTATACGAACCATTAATATTTATCTGATACTCAAAATCCCCCAGTATCCCGGTCTTTGTCAACATAATCCAGGTCATCCTGTTTCTCTCGCCTGGTTTAATTTTTTTGAATTTTCTTATAAGGTATTTCGCCTGATCAGCCTTTTTTACACCTGACAGGGTAAGCTGAGCAGGTATTATAAGCTTAATTACACAGTTTTCCAACTCAATCTTACTTAGATTCTTTATATCAGCAGATATGGAAAAAGTTCTGCTTTCAAGTACCTCTTGCTCACTATCAATAGTTACACCCCATTTTTGACCAACTATTGTTTTAGCGCCATGTATTCCATAAGAAATTCCGATATTGAGGCTCTGACTTGGTCTTATTCTTCTTGTTTCAAAGTACAGTGCCACAGCACTGTCCGGAGAACCAAACAAGGATCTCTTAAAACTGGCACCTTTATCTACCGAATACTTCCAGGCATTTTCTGAAAGTTTTCTCCAGTTCGCAAAAATAATTCTGTCAGGAGACATCAAACCGGGAGAAAACAAAGACCATACTGTCTGTATCTTTGGTTTTTTTGCGTTGTCATAACAATAGAAAAATTTAGCCATCGTACCATTCCTGAGTTCCCGTTCATTTTTAATAATTCCGTATCCTGAAACGGTGAATGGAAAATCTGAACTATCTCCGATTGCGGTATCCATCATTATTCGGACACCAACCTTCTTCTCATCTCCTGATTTATTTAATATATCGTATCTTATCTTTATCGAATCTTCGCGCTGTGTTGTTTTTCCTTTAACTATTGTAATAGTCTGTGTGATTTGTACCTTATCCACTTCCCATATGGTTATTACTTTTTTGCCGTGCCTATACGGTTTTTTAACAAAATCTCCGTCATCACTGCCGAACTTATATATATCACTGCCGTCATCCATAGCAATTGTTGTATAAGAAGTCGGAGGAGAATCCTTGGTTGTCAAGTATTTATAATCGTCGTTTTTATTACCGGGATCTCCATTAATAGTTTTTATAATAAAACGCCCGGTATCATCATGAACCCAAACCTCTATATACCGGTTCCCCAGAGTAACAAACCCTGCATGAAGGGCAGATACCATTGTTAAAAAAAGAACTACAAGGATAAATAGTTTTTTATTTACCAAACTGTTTAATCTCCTTTTCTTTCTGTTCAAGCGCCTTTTCCTTGGAAGTCAGACCTCTCTTACGCGCGCTGAGATTTTTTTCTTTAACCTTTAGAACAAGACTTAGAGATTTCAAACGTTTTTCGAGATTATTCAGATTCAGTTTATTTTTTTTGAAATCTAACATCTGTTTATCCAGAAGTTTCCTCTGTTTTTCAAATTCAAGTTTTGCCTTATTAAGATCTTTATCAGTTTTAATTGAAGTTTTCTTTCCTAAAGCAGCTTTCTCTTTTTCCCAATCTGCCTTTGCTTTTTTAAACAGGTCCTGTATTTTCTTCAAATCGTCCTGACTCTTTTTTAAATCATCTGCCGATTTTTTCAAGTCATCATTAGCTTTTTTCAGATCATCCATAGCTTTTTTTAGTGCTTCTGATGGTTTTATACCTGATTTACTCAATTTATCATAATCAATCCTGGATTGTTTGAGATTAACATTGAGTTTCTTAATTTTCTCATTCGATATTTTAAGGCTGTCCTTCAGGTTTTTAATTTCAGTTTTCAGATTATTTAATTCTTTTTGAGTATTGTCAATTTCATTATTTTTATCTTTTATTATTGTATCTCTGTTTTTTATCTGTTTTTTTGCCCTTGCAAGTTCCGCCATTATTGCAGGATCCGCAGTCTTACTATCCGTATCCTTAACCTTAACCTTAACTTTCACTACCTGCTTTTTATATATAACACGTCCCGCTTTTTCATTTACAAGCTTCAGCATTGTTCTGGCTGATTTTAATTTATCTCCGCCTTGATACGAATTTATAATTTTCTTCAGATGTCCTTTAACATCATCAATACTGCCTTCCGCCAGTTTAATTTCAGCAAGACGGTACAGTACGTCATCTGCCATATAGTGGGCAGAGTAGTTCCCTAAAAAGTCTTTGAATTTATATACAGCTTTGATGTTTTTACCAAGAAGGCTGTAACAATCTATCAAGTGATAATAAGAAACCACATAATACTGTGATCTGCGATAATTTCTTCTTATTCTTTCAAAATATTTAATTGCTGAATCATAGCTTCCGACCTGTTTGTAGGCCATCCCTATCCAGTAAAGAGATGCTTCTCTTAGATACTCTGAAGGTATTATTTCTCTGAATTTTAAAAGTCTCTTTAATTCTTTAATTGAAGAATAGAATCTGCCGGTGTTGTAAAGTCTTCTTGCAAGACGGTACTGCGACCATGTAACAAGAGGCGCTCTACCAAAAGTAAGACTTGAGAATATAAATATAAAAACAATGCCTGAATAAATTCTTTTCATGATGGCTCCGATTCCAAACAGTCCACTAAATGGTACTGTGCTATTTTTTCAAAAGAAAGTCCAACGCATATTCATATACCCCTGGCCCCAGTCCGGCAATTACTCCTGCTGAAATATCCGAAAAATATGATCGTTTTCTAAAACTTTCCCTCTTATATATATTCGACAAATGTACTTCAACAATTAATGCTTCTTTTGCAATTAGAGTATCACGAATAGCTATTGATGTATGTGTAAATGCTCCGGCATTTAATATGATACCTGTTCCCTTTGAGCATTCTGCCTGCAAAAAATCGATTATTTCTCCTTCATGATTAGACTGAAAGCAAACAAGATCTATCCCCGAACCTTTTATACGTTCTTTCAGGGTGTCCTCAATATCTTTTAAAGTACTTTTTCCATACAAATCCGGCTCTCTTTCACCCAGAAGGTTTAAATTAGGCCCGTTTATTAAGAGAATTTTTTTCATATATTATCCTTGAATTCAAGTATTAAATATTCATTACCGTATAAATTCCTGATTAATACCTATTTAATAATAATACCATTTATTTTTTTTACATATATTATTCAAAAGACAGTTAAATTATTTCTTATCCAATATTAAATTCGGTATTTTAAATGAATCCATTATATTTTAAATACTTATTCTTGTAGATAATCACATTAATTATACTGCAATAAAAGATAATATTAACCGACAATCATCATAGGTTACAAGACTCATTAAAAAACAGGGTAATATTCCGTGTCTCCTAAAAAAAGGAAAAAAACTAAAAACAATACAACAGGATGCCTGATATGGGTAATCCCCCTCGCTCTTGGTGTTATAATTCTTTACGCTAATGCAGGTATACGAAAACATATTGGAACTTTTTTTGACGCTTTGACATCAAAAAAGAATTCTCAAGTTCAAAAAAACAAAATATTAACAAATCCTAATAACAAAAATTCATATTTGATCAAGGGAATAATAAATAATGACCTTGACCGTATCCAGGAAAATAAACTCGAGAAATTAAACAAGGAAATTAAAAAAAATCAAAAACCTTCAAAAATAAAAAAAACAAAACAAATTAAAAAAACAGATCAATACTACCATAAAACCATTTTTTTTATAAAATACAACAGCAAAAAAGATATATTCATACTTGTTCCGGTAAAAACAAAGCTTCATAAATCCGATAGTCCCGCGAAACAGGTATTACTTAAACTCCTGCGCGGCCCGACAAAAGGAGAACTAAAATCAGGATATCGCACCCTTATTCCTGCAGGTTTGATTTTACGTAATATCTATGTTAAGCGAAAAACAATATTTCTGGACTTTTCAAACCTTTTTATAAAAAAACAAAAATTCGGACGTGAAGGATTAACCCTTCAAATTTACCAGATTGTAAACACCATGACCAGATTCGGAAATATCAATTCAGTGCAATTTTTAATAAATGGAAAAATAATTCCCTCTTCCGGAGGAGAAGGGGTTGTATTAAATCGAAAATTCTATTACAATTCCTCACCGCTTAAATAAGCGGAATTCTGTTTTTAAATAAATTTAAGTAATGTGAAAATGATAAAAATTAAAAATTTTTTAAAAATACTATTAGGTTCATTCTTTTCCCTTTTATTCCTGTTGTTTCTCACCATATTCGGCTACTACCTTATTACCAGAGAATACAGCAATGATTATATTCCGAAAAACACTGTAACCACTATTAAGATGACAAGTATTAAAAACATCTATAGTCTTATATCTGAAAATCGTTTTAAAAATCTTTTTTTTAATAATATGAATGTTTTAAATTTAATTAAGAACCTCAAAGATATAGATAGAAGGAAATCCCCGTTTTTTAAAAAACTTCTTCAATTTTTTGACTCGCCTGCCGTTTTGGCAATAGACAAAAAAAACAGACCGTTAATTATACTTGATGTCGGCTGGAAAACTCTTCTGTTATCCGGCAGCGTATTTGCTATCAAAAGCGTTTATACTCAAAACAGAAACTTTATCCTGGATCAAAGAGAAATAAACACAAGCAGTCATAATCTCAATCTGTATAGAATCAGAAATCTCAAAAATGATTCGAGTCTCTATTTATTAATGACAGGCAACCTCGTTCTTCTTTCTCAAAATCCCAAGCCAATTATAAATTCAGTAATAATGAGCGCACAGAACAATAAAAAATTATCTTATAAAAAAACAGCACAGCACGTCAACTCAAATTTCCTGACTTATTTTTCAAAACCGGGGTCAATTATCAACTGGATAAATTCCTCCGGCCCGGGTTATAAAAAAATATTCAGATTCAAAGACCTTTTTTCTTATTTTGGTTTTGGTATTAATTTTCAGCCTCATGGAATATCCTTAAACGGAGTATTGACAATTTCAGAAAAAGGCATATATACAAATAAAAGCATTACACGCTTATTTGAGTCAAATCATTATCAGGCTGAAGGATTTTCACTGGTACCGGATTCATATTCTTACGGCGCATTTATAATGTTTGACGATCTGCATGAGTTTTATAATCAATATAAATTATTAACATTAGATTCACTATATCTTTTAAATCGAATCAATACCAAACGGTCCATAATTACCAATGCCACAGGCTCATCCATGAAAGAACTTTTGTTTGACTGGACAGGAAATGAGCTTGGATTCTATATCAATAATGGCATTAAGGTGCTCCTGTTAAAAATCATGGATCCTGACAAAGCAAAAAAGGCGATGACTAAATTAAAGCTTTCCGGGCATATATTTAAAAATAAACCTTTCATTTACAAAAATGCTGTTATAAGAAAAATAAGAGTCCCGTTTTATTTAAAATTTATTTCTTCTATTTTTAATTATAACCCTTACATATCTTATTATACGATGTTTGATGATTACCTTATTATTTCTGACCGAATTAGTGAAATTAAAAAACTGATTGATTCGAGCTTATCACGTAAAACAATTAAATTCAGCAAAGTATTTAAAAACAACTTTTCAAAATACCTTGCATACTCAAATGCTCTTATTTTTTGGAATTCAAAAGGTTCTGCTCTGCCGTTTTATAAGTACAGAAGTTCAATCTCAAGGATACTTTCAAGCTGCAAAAACGGCTTAATCAGGATTAGACTTGAAAACAGTTTTGTAAAATTCAGGGTAAATCTTTTTGATTGATAATAATTAATAAAGATTTATAAATAAAGAGCAAAAAAATCAGAAACAAATAGAGACGACCCGTAAATAAGAAAACCCGGCCATATTGAACGTGTTTCATAAGCAGCAAATCCCAGCAGCAGTCCTCTTATTACAGTATTTATTACTGCTTCTGAAGGCTTGGCAATCTGAATTGTTATATATGGAATTAGTTGGAGAAAAATAACAGAATATCCCATTTTTTCCCTGAAAGTCTTTATAAAAACTCCACGAAATAAAAATTCCGTGGACAGTAAATGCGACAGTAATATAAATTCATAAACTATAAACAATAGAAAAGATTTCGTCTGACGCAGTAGAACAAGACTTGGAAAAAACGCCTTATACTCCTTACTCATAGCAACAAACGCGATGAATGGTAAAATCAACAAAAAAATCAAGAGTATATATTTCCACCATCGTTTAACAGGTTTGAAATAGAACCCGTTCTCCCTGGCTGTATTTACAAATGAGAGAAAGATCATCTTAAAAAATGGAGCTGATTGCAGGGTTTTAACAGTTTTACTATTATTACCCTTTTTGAAATCATTTAAATAAATAAACCACACAAGAATTCCGGGTATAAACATCTGATAGATAATAGCAGGTATTATTCTCAAATAATGCGCAGGAGCAGCCGCAAATATTCCGCCAAGACCTATAAAGAAATTCCTGAAAATATTAAATATTGGTTCTTTATAATTCAGCAGCCTGCTCTGCTCAGCAACCAGGAGTGTAAATACAATGACAAAAGTAATCATAAGCCAGTTAAAACTTTTTTTTAACTCACGGGAAAAAGGTTTGAATATTTCAGTAATAGCTGAAAACGAAAGATCTTTCTCCTTATCGTAAAGACCTATCCTTTTGAATATTTGTAAGGGAATTTTCTTTTTCGGAGAATTCTTATTGTCTTTTACTGGTTTTACAGGAATTTTCTTTTTCACACGCGGTTTAACCGCTTTTGAAACAGATGTTTTAACTGCTTTATTTTTAACCCCGGCAGACAGTTTTTTTGTGTTTTTTATTTGCTTTGAAGTCCCCACATCCTTCATCTTATTACCTGGATCATTTCTGTCAAGCAAAATTATATAAGACTCAGTTTATTTTTAACTTTTTACTTGTATTTTAAGTCAAACTAATAAATGATTTCAAGACCTTATAATATTATTGGAGCTAGTTCTCAATGATTCATAATTTTCTAGGATACTTCAGCAAGAGACACTTGCTTACTAATTTTATTGTTGCGGGGATATTTATCGGATTGTTTTTTTCCTGGCCGCGTATAAAAAAAGAGGAGCTCCCTAATTTTGACTTAAATTTTTTAGTTATCAGGGCATATTATCCGGGAGCATCTCCTTCGGATGTTGAACGTCTTGTAACCCGTGAAATAGAAAAAGAGATAAAGGGAATTGACGGGATATATGAAATTAGAAGTACCTCTACTGTTGGAATATGCTCCATAAGGGTAGAATTTGAACCGGGTTATTCAGATATTAATGAATCCATTATGGAAATCAGAAACATGGTTTTAGGTGTAAAATTACCGTCAGAAATCCGCGATCCGCCGACTATTAGAATTTTTAAAACGTCAAAAAAAGCGGTAATTGACATTGGAATTTATAACAATACAAAAAATCTTTTAGACACAAAATCACGAATTGTGCTTCAAAAATATGCCCACGCGCTTGAGAACCGCCTTGTAAGCGCGAAACAAATCAGTGAAGTATCGAAAAGGGGATACCTGACTGAAGAGCTGCAGATAAACCTTTCCCCTTATAAATTAAAAGCCAATAACATTGCAATAAACGATGTGCTTACTGCACTTAAAAAACATAACATAAGAAAGCCGCTTGGAAGTATTGATAATATAAAAGCCACCAAAATAACCATTCAGGCAGAACTTGACACCATTTCAAAATTAAAGAACCTTGTTATCCGCGGAGGATTTGATACTCCAATACTCCGCTTGAGAGATGTAGCTAAAATCCAAAGAGGCTTTAAAACAGTCACTGACATTAGAAAGGTAAACGGATACGAAGCTGTAATTTTCAATGTATATAAGAGAAGCGCCACTGATATAATTACAGCTACAAAAAAAGCAATTAAAATTGTTAATGATTTTAATAAAACAATACTCAACGGATCTCCAATAAAAGCAATTCTTCTTGATGATGAATCACGGGATGTCCGTAACCGTTTAAGCCTTATAGGCTGGAACGGCTTAATAGGATTTATACTTATTCTAATTATGCTGTTTGTTTTTATGGACTTCAAATCCGGATTCTGGGTAGCAATGGGAATCCCGTTTACCTTTGCCTTTACCTTTATTCTGTTCCCTCTTATGGGATACTCAATAAACAATGTAACTCTTGCGGCAATAGTAATAGTGATGGGTATGATAGTCGATGACGCTATTGTTGTTTCCGAAAATATAACAAGGTTAAAGGAACAGGGAATACCTCCGGATGAAGCAGCTGTTA
>JAGLSM010000061.1 GCA_023135745.1 Spirochaetota bacterium
TCTTTAAAGAGATCCTTTTTTGTATTGATTAAATCAACCATAATGACATCCATCAGTAAAGTCATAATCTTTAATCCGGCGCCGAAACGCTTGATATTCTTATTTCTTCCATCAGCCTTGAATTTGATTTCTTTCGACTGCTGGTAAGCTTCTATCTGTCTCATGTAGTCCTTCTGCCTGGCTTCCGGCAGGGCTTTGCTGATGTTTCTTATATTAAAGCCGCCTCCGTGATCAACTATTGTCGCAAAAAAAGCATTGGGACGGATCTCCCACCTTACCACTATGCTTCTATCATTATATGAATTTCTTTTTATTTTTCTTGTATGTTTCATTGTTTCAAGAACAGCATTTGTAAGACCTTCATCAAGGCAGACAAGTATATCATTGGCTTCGTATTTGTTCACCCCGGCATTTTCAAGATCCCTGCTCAGACGGTCTATTACCTTGCTCAATACATCAGGATTGGGGGATATTGACTCCTGATAAGCTATGGATTCTATCTTTCTGACTTTTTCCTTAGGAACAAATAAGAAATCAAGCCTGCATAAAGAAAGAATCTTTTCTACCATAGGGGAAGCAATAATATATATGTAGCAGTTTATCTTTCTATAATGATTGTATATCGAAATTAATGAACCTATCCCTGAACTATCAATATAATCAACTTTAGTAAGATCAAGGCTGAAATCCTGATTATAACCATAATTTACTATTCTCTTATCAAAACCCAGAGCAGAATAAAAATCTATATCTCCTGTCACCTTTACAAGATTCTCAAAACACGTGACATTAACCATATTAAACTCCTGATATATTAATTTTCTTTAAATATTAACTTCTTTTTATAATTTATTTGTCCCGATGCAATAATCCAAGAGTAAATCACCTCACATTCTAATACGAATTAAACATTAAAAAGGGACATAATTATTGCACAAATTTTAAAAAAAAATGATCCACAGAGAGCCGAGAAGCATATACATTAAATATTATTAATTACATCACTTTTAAATACTTTAGGTCAAAAAAATAAATTTTCTTTTAACCTTATGTATCCATTATAGTCTATAATTACACAAAATGAAAGAGTGAATTGTGAAAAACTACAAAAAAAGTGATGAACATCTTATTCAGCTTGTAAAAGAAGGGAATACAATGGGTTTCGATGATCTGTATCATAAATACTCGGCCAGGATATACTCGGCTATTTTCAGGATTACAAGGGACGAACACGAAGCCGAAGATCTCCTGCAGGATACTTTTGTAAAAGTCTACAAGGGTTTAAAAAAATTCAAATTTAAAAGCTCTTTCTACACATGGCTTTATAGAATAGCGATAAATACGACTCTTACGCATATGAAAAAAAGTAATAAAAAAAAGGAGAGCACTCTGGATGAAAATCTGGTAGGCATTGATGGTACTTCTCACTCGGAATTATCAAACTCCTTCATAAAAAAGAGAATAAAAGAAAGCCTTGAGAGCCTTCCCGAAAAACAACGAATGGTTTTTTCACTTCGTTTTTATGAAAATCTTCGTTTTCATGAAGTAGCTGATGTATTAAAAATTACAAATAATAACGCGAAGGTTCTTTTTCACCATGCTATAAACAAAATGAAAACCCTTTTAGGAGATGTATTATGAAAAAAATTATAAAATGCCTGCGCGATAATCAGGAAATTGTTGAGAAAGACAGTGTCTTTTTTTCAAAGATTCTTTTAAAAATCAAGGAAGAAGCTGAAAAAAAACCTTCAATTAAATCGTCAATAATGGAACAACTAAGAGGACATAAACTCTATTTAAACCTGGCAGGGTTTGCAACAGCAGCTATTCTTGTATTTTTTCTGCTTAACACATTTATCCTTGTTAATAGTAGCAACAGCAAATCCGCAGTTTCAGGATTATCCTACGACATAGCGTCAATATTATATGAAAACAACCTTTACCTTGTTGAGTCCGCTAAACAAGGCTCTGATGACGCTAAATTTGAACTATATAACAAGATATACGAATGGATAAGCCGTAATAAAGACATGTCGGAAGACAATAATAATGAAGAGTATGTAGACGCCGATACAGATACTGCAATAATTGAAGACAGCAAAGATTCAAACGACAGCATTAGAGTAAAGGCGTTCATATATACAGAGTTTTTGATCAACGAGGTTTAATAACCTTAAAAAAATTAAAGGAGTTGTAAAATGCAAAAACACACAAAACTAGCAGCAATGATCTTGATACTGACTATGAGTCTTTCTTTGCCTGCCATGGCAAAAAGGGGTAGAAGTCACAGAAGAGGAAAAAGACGCAGTATTCACGGAATATTTATGCGTGTTCTTAACAATCCCGGGGCGCTTAAGGAACTCGGTATTTCCGAATCAAAGGCAAAACTTATACGGACAATCCTGTACAATAAAAAGAAACAGTTAATCCCGGTATTTGCCAAAATCAAAATCGACAGACTTAACATTCGTCAAGAGTATGAAAAGAATACAGTCAGCAGAAACAGAATACTAAGAATATACAAACGCATGCACAATAACCGATGGCTCATTAATAAAATCGGAATCAAGGCAAAAATCAGGGTATTGAACATGCTGACAGTAAAGCAAAGACAGCAGCTTAAAACAATGGGAAGAAGAAACTTTAGAAAATTCAATAGAAGAAGCGGCAGAAGATACAAAAAGAATTACAGATAGATCAAAATGAAAAACAGCCCGGGGATCCCCCTCGGGTTGTTTTTTATAAGACACCCTCTCCAAGTATGATATATTTTATTACCCGTTCGACCCCCTCCCAAGTAAGGGCCATGCATGGCCCCGACATTAGTCCCTAAAAAAATATCCGTGGAGATCAGTTGCATCCGCCAAATCCGCGTTCCTATCCTACCCTCACCTCAAACCAAATATTCACTTAGCGGCTTATTTTTCACACCTTGTATATATCCTGATCGGCGCCGGATAACCCTCAACGGTTAAATCAGGATTATCTTTTGAAATAAAATCACTATAAGATTCATAGATCATCCAGTCGGTCACCCGCTGTTCAACTGAAGACATTTTATGAGTACAGAATGTCTTGACATCTTTAAATCCGGCTCTCTTCAGGAAATTTTCAAGACACTTTACCGTTGGAATAAAATAAGTACCGGGCACTTTTGCATACCGGCCTTCCGGGAATAATGCTACCGGATCATCTCCGGGAATACCCTGTGTTTCAATAACAAGGGTGCCGCCCTTTTTTAAAGACTCTCTAACCTTCTGCAATAATTCAAAGGGAGATCTGTGATGATATATGATTCCCATTAAAAAAATGACATTAAATGAATTTTTGAAATAATGAAGATGCTCGACCCCGAACAGCTGCATATCAATGTTATTAATATTTGTAAGAGATTTTAACAGCTCAAAGCTGTAATAATACTTTATCATGGGATCTATCCCCAGAATAAAAGCAGGCTTATGTTCCATCATGCGGAACATATAATACCCGTTATTACAACCTATATCGCATATCAGCTTATCCTTTAAGTCCGGCATTTCAGGCAGAAGCCTGTCCCATTTTCTGTTACTCTGCCACTCAGCGTCTATGTCTATACCAAAAATATTAAAAGGACCTTTACGCCACGGCATCATCTTTTTTAACGCGGTGTACAGCCTGGCACTTTGTTCCTTATTAATCTCAGAGGAGTCGCCTATGCGGACAGTCTCCGAAGAAAAATCAAAACTTGCAGTTTTTATATCATTAACAGATTCAACAGCTTTCCTGAACTCAACGACACTATCGCGTTCATGCCATGTATTTCTCTCATCATAAATTTTCTTTATGGTCTCATAATCCGCATCAGGAAAATATCTCAAAAACTCCAAGCTGTCAGCCTTTCACAGCAAGAATTGAAACAAAATTAAACCATTGAAAAAATGGTTCAACATGAACAAACCCTACTTTTTTTAAAAGCTCAATATTTTCTGAAACCGAAAACGGTATTAAGACATTTTCCAGAGCTTCCCTCTTTTTTGCTATTTCAAGATCCGAGTATCCCATAGATTTTTTAAAATTAATATAGAAATCAATAAAGGCCCTGTTGATCACAGGATCATGTGAGATAACCTTTTCACTCATTACAAGAACACCTTTTTCCCTGAGAAATCCATGAACTTTTTTTAAAAATGACTCGCGGATCACGGGTCTTAAAAACTGGAGAGTATAGTTGAGAATAACCGCGCCTGCGTCCTTTGTTTCAAAATCGTTTATATCACTAAGAACAAAATCAATCCCGGAAGTATGAGAAAACATTTTAACCCTGCTGCGTGACTTCTTAATCATTGCCTCAGAACCGTCAACTCCGACATATCTAAGATCCATCTTACTGAGTTTTTCAGACACCTTTATTAATGTCGTACCTGTTGAAGAACCAAGATCATAAACTATATCCCTGGAATTTAGAAAACGGGATAATATATCACTGGTCATATCAATTACTTTGTCATAAAAAGGCACCGAGCGGTTAAGCATGTTTTCGAATACTTCTGCGACCTCAGAATTGAATTCAAAGTCCCTGCTTATCTCCGCCCTTTCATAAATTCTATCTTCGTTCATAAATTACTCTTATTTTCTATTCCTTGGATCCTGGGCTTTTTTAAATTCCTCCAACACAATTACCCCTATGTAACGAGTGAGGTATTTTTTATTACCAACTTTGGAAAATCTCAGGTCATTAGTGATATTATTAACCTCTGACGGAATACTGTCCTGTTTAAGCCGCTTTATTATGCTTTTTATTCTGGTATAAATGACCCCGTCTATATTAGCCCTATTCTGCTTGGCGGCTTCTCCTATTTTTGTATTCCATTGCGCGGCCAACTCATCCTTGCTCATACCATTAGCATAGTTGCTGTGTAATTCTTTAAATTTACGCGGATCAATCTTTGCAGGCTGAGAAGGCCTTGATTTTGAAGAAGCATGAGTTTTTGCATGTTTTTTAATTTGTTTTTTCTTTTTTTGAACAGCCTTGGGTGATTTTGAAACCGGAACCGGTTTGTGTGATTCCCTATGTTTTGAGGATGAATCCATAATTGAAGAATTTTCAAAACTTACAGTATTCCACAAGGAATTGCCTGACCCCCCGCTTCTTCCAAATAACTTTGAAAGTTTTAGAAGAAGCTTACGCCAGAAAGATATGTCATTTCTGACTTTTTTAATTATCTGAACTCTTGAATATCCAAGAAGAGCAAAAATTGTCTTTATTGTAACCTCATCACCTTTTTTAAAAAAGAAATTCTCTCTTGCTACATTATACTTTGAACACAGGACATTAAGAAGTCCGGGATACTTTAAAAAGTACACATATATATTATGTGCCATCGGATAGTCTTCTTCCAGGTGTTCACATATATCTTCATACAGAGCTTTATCATTTTTCATAAGCAATTCTACTTTAGAATCATAACTATCAGTATAAAGCATATCGCCCCAGTGATCTATATACCTTCTCTTAATTATTCCACTATCCTTATCTTTAGCTTTTTCAAGATTTTCAATGTACAAACCCAGGATATGTTCCATATGAATATAATACTCACCAACAACTTTACCGGTGAATCTTATTATCTGTATTTCGGCAAACTCATTTTCTTTTTCTTCCGACTGATGCACACACTCTTTAATAAACTTCCGATGAGCCTCTTCATAAGCATCTTCGCCAAAAGTATTTTTATAATTTAAAGACTCGGTCATATTGTCAACTTCATCTTTTGTGACATATCTCTTATATCTTTTTATATGTTCTTTTATATTTGTCACAAGAGTCTCAACTGCCTGGCTTTCTCTTTTATTATCATATTCATTCATAAGATATGAATAAACAAGGTTTATGGTCTGCTTTAGGGTAACCTGCTCAGAACCTTTACTCTGATTATAGCTGACTTCATGTGATAAGCGGTAAATAAGTGCCACCCATTGACCAAGATAATTACTGAATTCCTCACCCTTTTCATCTTTAAGTTTTTCAAACATTGACTGTACTGTAATTGATTGGCTGACAAATTTTTCAGATAAAAATTTATTCAGCTTCTGCATCATCATACCATTTGATCCTACTGACGGATTAGCTATAAGTTGTTTAAAAAATTCAATTATTCTCAAAGACATAATACCATAGATTTGTTTCAACTGCTCAGTGGTAAATAAGACAAGATAATTATTTCCAAAATCGATATTAACGAGCTCCGACCGATCCTTTTCCTGATTAAGAATATTATGGAGCCTTTTCCTGCCAAATTCCTTCAACGGAATTGACTCAATATAAATTGATTCGCTTATCTCACCCTTAATTTCCTGCTGAATTTCTTTTATAGTAGTTAAAGGGTAATGCCTGTTGCTTATTACATTTTTAAATTTGTTATTTAGAATAGACTTGATTTTTTCCAGCTGGGGACTGTCTTTTCCGGCACCCTCAAGAAGAGCTATTGTTTTTACTACTGTTTTATTCCTTAATATTTTACCAATATAGCATAGTTTTTTTTCTTCCAGTAAATCCAGCAGGGGATTTAGGTTATTTCTTAATGTTTCCTCTCCATGAGGAAACCACGGTGCAGATCTAAGATTATTGGGATTTGAAGCCCATTTTAAAACAGTATCAAAAAAATAATCATAGGTAATAATTGCTCTTTTTGTTTTTAAATATTGAGACTCAATAATTTCACACAAGAACTGAAAAAGTTTTCTGAAAATTTTATCTTTTATTGTAGCACTTCTCAATCCAATATCGTTATAAAGAGATTCTCTTTCCTGAGGCAGTTTATCCTTGAATCTTTGAGCATAGTGAGGAAGAACCCATTTTATTTCCTGCATGAATAAGCCCTATTTGTATATAAAGTAAGATGTTAAAAAACTGAGATACTATAATCAGATTATCTTATGTATCAGGCTCGTGTCAAGTAAAATCTAAACACCTTGCCATACGTAATTATTTTAAGGGTCCCTCTAATAACCCGGTTTTCTTAAGATTTTACATCAACAGCAATAATAGCAATGTCGTCCTGGATTTCTGTTCCACTACGGTATAGATCAACCTCGTCCATTATTATTTTTAAAAAATCATCTAGCGGTTTGTTTATATTTTCTTTAAGGCAGAGAGCAAGTCTTTCCTCTCCATACAACTCATCGTTCTTATTCACAACTTCTATCAGTCCGTCAGTATAAAATAAAATTCTATCCCCGCATTCAAGGGTAATCTCTTTTTCTTCATACGTAAGACCACTGAATGCGCCTACTACTGTTCCAGCAGCTTCAAGTTCAATAAGTTCTCCTGATTTCTTTCTGTATATAAATGGGTTGGGATGACCCGCGTTTGCATATTTAAGCAGTTTATTTTTATAATCAAACACATTATAAGATACAGTCAAAAAATTATCAGAAATCTTACCATAAATGTAGTTATTAAGACTCATTAGGAATTCACCGGGATGAAATGAAACATCCCTGAACATACTGCAGGCAACCTTTAGCATAGCAGTTACAAACGCTGCTGATATTCCATGCCCTGAAACATCGCTGATGAATAAGCCCAAGGTATTTTCTCTATTCGTCATAAATTCAAAAAAATCACCACCAACCTCCTCAATGGGCTTATAATGGGAAGCTATTTTAAGCTCGGGAATTATCAGAGGTTTTAAAGGAATTAAATTCTGCTGAACCCTCCTTGCAAGATTAATATCAATTTTTATTTGCATATTTTTCTTTTTAATAATTTTGTTCATCTCATTCAGCTCCTTTACAACCTGTTCCAGCCTGTTTGCTTTATCAATTATCGAATAATTTAGGATTTGATAAAGATTGTCAGCGCCGTTTTTTAACTTATGTAAAAATTGACTATTTTCTTCTTCAGTATTTTCATCCAGTATTCCATAACAAAGAAGGTCAATCTGACCCTGAAGACGGGAAATAGATTCTCTTAAGTCAAAATCAGCCGTCTTTGAACTGTATTGAATACTGGCCCCGGCTATCATTTAATACCCATTCTAAGCTTTGTTTTTTCAGGTATTTCAATATTTAATTCCTCTGAAACTTTCTTTATTAAATCAACTGTATCAATAGGTTTTGAAATATACTTATTGCATCCCGCTGAAATACACTTTTCCATGTCACTCATCTCATCATCATAAGCTTCCATTGCCTGAGCTGTTACAGCCCATATTTTTGTGTCTTTTATTTTTTCTATTCTTCTGATTTTTTTTGCTGCCTCAAGGCCGGCATCAGGAGTTTCCATGTTAATATCCATAAGTACCAAATCAGGTTTTTCCAATTTGGTTTTTTCAACAGCCTCCAGACCGCTCTTCGCCTGGATTATTTCAATTCCCGATCTTACACCGAAGAGTTTAAAAAAGTTTACAAGCACATACCTGTTTTCTTCTTTATCATCAACTATTAGAATTTTAGTCATTTGTTTGCCCCCAAATGTTTTTTTAACTTTAAATCCAAATCATCCTGTGTTCCATAAAAAACCTAATTACTGTATACCCTCATTTTTACTGTAAAAATCAAACCATTAGAATAAAAACATTAGTTAACATTCTATACTTTCTATTACAGGAGTTGTAAAATAAAACCTGCTCCCCTTTCCATACTCTGATTCAAAACCTATTTCTCCATCCATCATTTCAACAAATTTCGTTACTACTCAGGTAATTTTTTT
>JAGLSM010000062.1 GCA_023135745.1 Spirochaetota bacterium
AAAACTTTCTTTGTGAGAAACAAAATTCTACAATATACGCATTCCATGATGCGGAATTATGTAAAGGATTTTACTTTTTCTTCATCATTGATTTCACCAAAGCATTGAACTGTTTCCCGATTTTTGCTTTTCTGATGGCAGGCAGAAGGTTGTAAGCATTTGCAATGTTTTTGAAGTGGTTCTGTTTCAAGGTCAGCGATATTAATTCCGGTATGGAAAAGGTACTCAGGATTGACTTGAGAGCCTGTATACTGAAATTAATACTCTGGTCTCTTCCTGATAAAAATGAAACGATAAAATCCTTATCAAGTTTATTCATCGAAGCAATTGCTGTATTAAGCATCTCATCCGTGAAATTAGCAAGCATGTCAGAAATAAGGAGATGAACCTCTATCCCCGGCAGTTTTTTACCCAGGATGGAATTTTTGTAGTCATCTATTTTACTCTCACCTTTAAGATACAGGTCAGCAAATTCACAAAGAGTCTTCCCTTCATCCATGCACTGTGAAAATGAAAACCCGGATGACGGAAGAGGCGTATTGCCGCTGTCGCCGAATAAAATAAATCGAGAAAAATCCAGATACTTTTGGGGTCCAAGCGGTATGTTCCCTAAACGTCTTTCGTACACATGTCCCTTTATATTTTTTGCCTGTATGTATAAACGGAGTTTCTCGGACTTTTCACGGATATTGCCGTTATGAATGGAGTTGAAAAAAAACAGCCCGACCATTAATTTGCCGTCCTCAAGAGGCACTACCCAGAAATAATCTTTGCCGGGAAAAAATGAATCGTATAAAAGAATCTCATCCTCATCAGCTGAACCTGTACCATCAAGAAAGTACGCGAGACAGCCCATATTAAGGACCGTGTTTTTGTGATTCATCACATCTCTGATCATTGAATTATTACCCATAGCATCAATGGCAAGTTTTGTTCTATAACTTCCCGTGGAAGTATTAATCGTCATGAAATCACTTTCTTCACTGAAATTACAGAATATTTCATTTTCGTGAATAACTGCCCCTGCCTGCCGTGCATCTGAGCATAGTTTTTCCAAAGCCATCTCTTCATATACCGGAAAAAGAAAATCATTTTTTATGCTATACTCACTTCCAAGATATGAAGAAAATTTAATTTTTGGAATCGCTCTTCTTACGCTGTCTTTTAATCCGTATTCATCTATTATATGTTTAAAAAGAAGCCATGTTTTTTTTGTTTTCCCTATTGGATTCTTTTCAATCACAAGCGGACGGATACCTTTTTTAGAAAGGTGAAGAGCCGCGGAAAGCCCTGCAGGACCCGCGCCGAGAATTACAACGTCATGCTGTTTGGCGGTAGTTTTTTTCATGATTCAAGAGTATAGGAAAAACGGGATTTGGTAAATAGAAAAATAGACTCAAATTAACGAATATAAACATTCGCGTATCCGTGGCAAAAGAAAGGTAAGGAACAACGATCGTTGTTCCCTAATCCCCAGAAAATCCCTTTTACGGTCTTACGAAAAATCTTTTATGTGAAAAACAATTGCCACGCTGTATATTCTGTATATAATATAATTCTCTATATTAAGATGTAATGATGAAAATATTAGAAAGGAGCAAATAATGAAATCGATAACCATAAACATCAAAAATGACAAATTACTGGATAAAGTCACATGGCTTCTTGAACATTTTAAAAACGATGGATTAGAAATTGTCTCAAAAGAAGATATGGATGATTTAAAATCCTTAAAAGCTACAAGATCTGAAGACTCTATCCCTTTTGATGAGTATAAAAAAAATGAAAATTAATATTCGTAAAAGTGCCATCAAAGATCTAAAAAAGATTGATTATAAATCAAAAGAGAAAATACACTTAAAGATTTTAGACTTGAAAAATTTCCCAAATGTTTCAAATATAAAAAAGTTGACAAACTTCGAACCTGCATACCGGATTAGAGTAGAAAATTATAGGATACTATTTGATGTATTAGAGAATACAATTTATGTTGGTAGAATCTTACACAGAAAAGATAGTTATAAATAGAGACAACATTTGCGCATTCGGGGCAAAAAAAAGGTAAGGAACAACGATCGTTGTTCCCTAATCCCTAAAAAATCCCTTTTACGGTCTTACGAGAAATCCTTATATGTGAAAAACAATTGCCTCGCTGTATATAATAGAATTTCAAAAAATATAATTACGAAAAGAATCCAAAATGAAAAAAATCATCTATTTATTACTGTTTTTCATGGCAAGCTGTGCATATACTCCGGATCCTGATTATTTACCAATGCGTCTTGGAATGGATAAGCTGGCACCATGGGATATCCCCATATATACAGCAGCTGAAATGGAAGTGTTTTTTCCGGGAACAAATTATTCATCATTACAAAGTATTTATGTTGCAAAAACAGGCAGTGACATATCCGGAGGTGGCTCGATATCAACCCCGTATAAGAGTATCCAATATGCCATAAACAACCATAATATGCCCGGAATAATTATACGTGTAAAATCAGGCATCTATAATGAAAGCCTTGAGATTAATACATTGGCAAGCAAAGATAGCCCTTTTGTTCTTTTATCTGAAGATGGAAATGGCACGGCTGTCATTGACGGTAATAATGCTGATGTTAATAATGTAAGAATAGCCGGGCAATATGTAGTAATTGACGGATTTGAAGTACGCAATTGTCAGGGATATGGAATCCAAATTGGTAACTATAAGGAGAATGTTGATCAGGGTAATGACAGTTATTGTGTTATCAGAAATAATACGATTCACCACAGCGGCCGTGATGCCGTTAAATCTTCCCTTATTAATTTTATTTTAATAGAAAATAATGATATTTCAGAAGTCCAGCACATACGTCAAAATGACAATTGCATTGACGGAGTAGCCGTTTATCACAGTATATGCAGAGGTAATTATATTCATGATAATGGTCTGGGTATCGGCGGTTATTTTAAATCCGGCAGCGCAAACAACATCTGGTATAATAATATTTTTAAAAATATCGGAGGCTCAGACGGCAGTGGGAGCAGGGGTGCCGGATTGCAATTCGGCGGAATAGGTGTTTTTTCATGGAGGGATGACGCCTGGTTCGACTACCCTTCAGGATATGAACAAATCGCGTACAACAACCTGTTTATAAACTGCAGCGCGGCCGCGATCTACATTACATCCTGCAAAAAAGTAAAAATCTATAATAATTCAATGTATAACTGCGGCTATTTAAAACGCAGCGCGTCAATACCTGAGGCTTTAATATTAACAATTAGTCCCAATAATATTTCAAGTGATGAAATCCGGATATTTAATAATGTCGCTTACAATGATTCTACTCATTCCTTTAATCAGTTCTTTAATGATTACAATGATAAAATAAATACCATTACACATGGTTACAATACCATCTATTCTGAAGGAAATAATCCGGTCTGGAACTACCCTGATCAAATAAGTTCAACTGAAATAATAAGCAATCCCTTATTTGTTGATCCGGGCAATGATAATTTAACATTATCAGGGCTTAGCTCAGCAATTGATTCCGGTACAAACCTTCCAGCTGTCCCCACTGATTACAATGGACTAACCCGACCGCAATCCGCAGGATACGATAGAGGTGCATATGAAAATTAAACGAATCTTAATTGTTATTATTTTAATTGCTGCTCCATACTTTACCTTTGCAGACTCAAGTAATAAAACTACATATAATCATTCTGAACCTGAATTGGGAACTGCTTATTTTCTGAATCTCAAATATGGATATCCCTCATACTCCATTTATTACCATTCTCCCCGTTTTTTATTTGGAGATACTGTTCGTTTCAAAATTGATTATGACGCGTTTAGAATCACTGAATATATTATTGGAGAATACAACAGGCTGTCACTGCTTCTGGATTATCACGTTCCACTGTCATCGTATAAGATAAAGCATGGCCTTCTTTTAAAAGCAGGAATAGCTGTAATAAAAGACTTAACCGATCTCAACTTCACAACAGGCGGATTATATATCAACTTAAAAGCCGGGATTGATTATAGGGCTCAGATAAAAAACTACCATTTTTATGGAAATTCAACTTTTTCCTTTTTCAGGGACGGAGTATGGCTGGAAACTGAAATCGGGAACGCATACCGCCTTTTATCATTCCTTGAAATACATTTTGCATTTAAACCAATATTCGCGTTCACGTTTAACGGTAAAGCGAGCATAGGAACTTATATAAAAATGTATCTAAACTTCATCCTATGACCATAATAACATTTTCTTAATGACAAAAAAACAAATAGACCTTCATCCAATTCTGTTTATATTTTATAAGCAACTTAAAAATAATTTAAATAATATGTCACAATAAGCCTTTTTATGCATTTAATTATAATGGAAAGAGATGAATGATTTTTCAAATACTAATGGCTCAAGCTTCTCTAGAAAATTATCCAGAGGATGAATTAAAGCTTCTGGAGGGGATTTACAAGAAATATCATAAGCCC
This sequence comes from Spirochaetota bacterium, assembly GCA_023135745.1. Lineage (GTDB taxonomy): Bacteria > Spirochaetota > JAGLSM01 > JAGLSM01 > JAGLSM01 > JAGLSM01. Next base: position 4,490 of record JAGLSM010000062.1, read on the forward strand.
CTGTATTTCTTTATTCTGAATAAGACAGGTGATGAAGAAACCGCCTGGGACCTGGTTCATGATTGTTTTGCAGGGACAATCTCAGCAAGGATTGACCTTAGTTCAGAAAAGGCATATCGATGTTATTTATACACGGCAGCATCTAATCTCTGCCGAATGAGGTTTCGTTCTAAGAATAATGTAAAACAAGCCTCCTTCGATAAGCTCAAAGATGACGGGAAAGCCTTTGCTGATCAAAGAGAGAATCATGAAAAAAAACTTGAGTTTGAGCAGCTGGAAAAAGTGATAACCCAATTGGTACATCAGATGCCTGAAAAAGAACAGTCAATCTTTCTTATGAAAAAGAGGCATGATATGACTTTAAATGAAATTTCAAAAATCACAGACCTTTCTCAAAGACAATTGATTAGAATACTAAAAAAATGTGTTGAAAATATCCTGACAGAACTACAGAAAATGGGATTTATTTATGATGGAGAACTAATATGAAAATCTCAAAAAAATCCTTGCGTTTAGCATTATATAAAAATCTGGAAATCCCATTTGACAAAGACGCAGTCAATGATGATCAGGCAAACCTCATCGCAGATAAAATGAAAAAAGAATCCTTAAAATTTTTTGACAAACAAATTCCTTTTGATGAGAACTTTTCAAAATTCTTAGAGAAAGTAGGAAAGAAAAAGCAAGGTTATTCATATTATAAGTCAAATAAATTAACTCATTCATTTAAGCACCAGATTAAACGAAAATTAATATCCATATCATCCATTGCTGCAGCTGTCCTCCTGTTTCTATTTCTTCCACAGATAAATAAGAAAACTAAATACATCCCGTTTAAAATCATTGCATTTAAAGGTCGTCCTTCCATTAGAATAAACGGCAAACAGAATAAATACACAACTAAAGATACTCTTTCCGGAAACCTTTTAATTAAAACCAAAAAACATGAAAGAATCTTAATAAGCTCAATTGGCAATAAAATATTGGTTATGGGAAATTCCGCACTCAATCTGGTAAAAGCAAAAAAAGTAAATGGCTTATTGAACACGAGACTTGAACTTAAAAAGGGTATGGCAATTTTTTCACTAAACAAGAACACCCATAACATTCAGGTTAAAATATCAAGAGGGGATGTCCGTTTAATTGGCAGCTCTTTTTCTATTCATGTTAAAAAAAATCAAACAAGAGTAGCTGTATCAAAAGGCAAGGCTGTTTTTATGCCTAATAAACAATCTCAAGTAGTAACAGTGGCTGATGGAAATGCTTTAATTATTGGAAAAACCAAAACAAGACACATACGTGAATACCATAAGAATAACAGCTTCCGTGATTTATGGAATCCGGTTGAGAAAATAAAAACAATAGAAAAATCAACAAACACTAAACAAAAACCTAAAATGAAAAATAAAGCAAAACAACTCTATACCGAGCGTATCTATATGAAGGACGGCAGTATCATTACAGGCCGCATCCTTTATCAGGATAAAAATAAGATTAAGGTTCAAACAGATCTGGGTATTGTTACAATACTATACAAGGAAGTTCAAAAGGTAACTTTTAACAGATAAATACAGGTTGTGATTGATTCTTTATTTTTTCTATAATAGGATTCATATGATGAGAGTAAATATTATCAGAATAATGATTTTTTTTCTTACCTGTCTTTTACCCGCCCTGTCATTAAATGCAGAGATTATTTATTTAAAAAACGGCGATACAATAAAAGGAAAAATAATTTATCAGGACAGCAAGTCCATTAAGGTAAAAGCCAGGTTCACTACTCTAACCATCCCAAAAAAGAAAATCCTACGCTATGAAAAGGAAAAACCAAAAAAGTATGAAAGTATAATAAATATCTACCTTAAAAATGGTAACGCCTTAAGAGGATACTTCATATCGCAAAGCAAAAAAATTATCGCAATCCGTCTTATGCACGGAGTAATACTCAAAATACAGAAAAATAATATAGAACGCATGGACTGGAAAAAAAAGACAACGAAAAAATCAATCAACAACCAAATCAGCAAGAAGAATCCCTGGAAATCTATCTGGCGGTCAACCGTTCTCCCATCCTGGGGTCAATTCTATCAGGGCCGCAATACAAAAGGATGGGTTTTTGCCGCTTCAAGCTTTATTTCTATCAGCGGACTTATATTTGCCTCTATTAAATACAATAACCTTCGTAAAGAATGGGACGCAGGTGACAATAGCATTTCTTTATGGGACAATATGTCCACTTGGTATAATACCCGAAATGTTTTTACCGTAGCAGCTCTAACAATATGGATTTTAAATATCATAGATGCCGGCATTGTCGAATCCCCAACGCAGAATCAAAAGCTTATACATCTAAGCATTATAAACAAATCTTCAAGTCAATGGGCAGGAATAATTTTTCAAAAAAAATTCTAAAAACATGTCACCTCGACCTGATAAATGCATTTGATTAGTATATAATCAATAAAATAGAGGAGATTTAAAAATGAGAAAATATTTAATTTTTATTACACTTAGCCTGCTTCTTTTTGCTTCGGCTTGTGATACCCTGCCTATCAGGCCTGATGATGAAGACGGCAGTAACTTAACTAACTACTCAATTAACATCTACGTCAGTGGAAATGTGGAGGTTGGCGCAGATTACAAGGCATGTTATTGGCTCAACGGCAGCAGGACTGATCTTGAATCCTCAGGAACCGGTGAATCGTGGTCTTCATCAATTTTTGTTTCAGGAAGTGATGTCTATGTATCCGGGTCTTATCAAGATGGCTTTGATGATGTTATCTGTTATTGGAAAAACGGAACCCTGGTTCACCTCTCCCAAGTATGGATGGGCGGAACAACATCTATTTTTGTTACGAATAATGATGTATATGTTAGCGGATACAGTACAGCAACCGCTTCTTATTGGAAAAACGGCATTTTAAATCGTCAGGAAGGCACAAATTCAACAGCACAGTCACTTTATTTAGATGGTTCGGATGTCTATGTGGCTGGCTCAATCATGAGTACAAATTTCTATATTGTAGCTTGTTACTGGTTAAACAATAATTTAACAGAACTAATCACTAATGATTCAAAAGCTTATTCAATTTATGTGAATAACAGCGATGTGTATGTAGCAGGTTATTACAAAGACGGCACCAATCAAATTGCCTGCTATTGGTTAAATGGAGCAAAGTATGACCTGCTGGGAGGACGGTCCGCTGAAGAAATTTATCATGACGGAACTGATCTTTATATAGGCGGCACAACTTACTCAGGAGGCACTAGCCTTTGTTATTGGAAAAACGGTATAAAAACCGATTTGACAAGCTCAGATGCTATTAATGATGTCAGTATGATTGTATTAAACGGCCAGGTATATATGTCAGCTTCAATAGGTACCAGCGAAGATTCAGCCTATATTTGGGGAAATGGTACTTACTCAATTTTAACTAATTCTTCCAGCAACATCCAAGCTACTTCGGTTTTTGCGGTCTCTACTCCAATTGCCAACTAAAATAAAAAATCACAAAAGCCCATGTACTCGGGCTTTTGTAATTTTACTCTTTCTTTTATTATTCCCTGAAAAAAAATAATCTGTGAAAATCCGCTTGATCCGTCAAATCTATGTTCTATCTTCCCTCGGTCACCCTCCATATTCCAAAATCAAACCAATACATGATTCATTGATTTTTAACCTCTAAAATATTAATTTATACACACAAGCCGATTTATCGGATTGTGTGTAAATTAACAAATCAATCTACTGAGGCAATAAATGAAATACAATCCGGCTGAAATCGAACCCAAATGGCAAAAAATATGGGAAGACAAAAAAGCTTTCAAGGCATCTAATGATCCTGAAATTTTAAAAACGAAACCCAAATACTATGTTCTTGACATGTTTCCCTATCCTTCCGGAGCAGGACTGCATGTAGGACATCCTGAAGGATACACCGCAACAGACGTAGTTTCCAGATACAAGAGAATGCGCGGATTCAATGTCCTTCATCCAATGGGATGGGACGCGTTCGGCCTTCCCGCCGAAAGAGCCGCTCTAAGAGAAGGAATACACCCTTCAATAATAACAAAGAGAAACATAGACAACTTCAGACGCCAAATCAAGAGACTGGGATTCAGCTATGACTGGGACAGAGAAATCAACACATCAAGCGTTGATTATTACAAGTGGACTCAATGGCTTTTTCT
>JAGLSM010000063.1 GCA_023135745.1 Spirochaetota bacterium
CATTTCTTTGGGACAGTAGTGATATGTTTTACGATTATAAAGACCGTCTGTATTGATATGTCTTATAGTTATGTAAATATTTGTTTCATTGACTGAAGGTTCCCAATTGGAGTAATACCATGTACCGGCAAAATCTGCAAATGCAGTAATGGACGCGGTATTTGTATAAAAATTCGTAGTATTATTGTTAATAATAGTGAGTAATGCTCCGATTCCCATGCCGCTTATGGTATAAGAATTGTTGGATATGGATATGTTATTTGTCCAATTTTTTTCTAAATAATTATAACCATGGGTTTCAAAAGCAGTGAACGCTCCATCCAGAGCTATATACGTTCCTTTGCTTCCAACTGAGAGTTCTGTGTTGGTATAATAACTTTCAGGGATATGATAATGGAATTCATATGTATTGGATGTGCAAATGAATTCAACATAGTTGTCTCCTGCCCCCATATTCATAAATCCTTCCCATCTGCCAATCAGCCGTAGATCATTCGGCACAGTTGTGCTTCCGCCGGTTATATCGTCTTCACCGCAAGCGATTAAAGTGAATACAGCTAAAATCATGGTTAAAATAAATAATTTTTTCATATTACACCACCATTTATTCCGAATTTAATATTCATAGAAATTTCTTACAACTAATTACACCTTAATTATATTACATGACTATTATTCTGTAAAGACGTTAATTATCCACGCGACTTAGTATATTATATTGATATTTTAAAAAATATGATATATACTAAGTGAAGGAAAACAGAGGGAAACAAGTATGATCAAATATCTTTCTTTAATTCTTTTAATTCTTTTATCAACAGCCTGTCAGCAGGATTTCACAAACAATGATGACTACCCTATCCTCCCTCTCTCCGAGCAAATTGATTTTAATTCTGTCAGCATTATGGGAGACCTGACCCCTTTTTCACTTAATGCTAATGACTATATGGATCAATCTTCAACAAACCAGAATCTCTATACCAAGACCTTTTTGCTGAATACAGGCATTTATTACACAATGTATTTTACTTTTAATAATGACTACAGGAACATGCTGCTCTGGTCAGGAAAAGACAGGGGTCTTGAAATCTACAATCCAACCGGATATTTTCAGACCATACCTAAAACCCGTCCAAGGAAAATTACTTTTAAAGTAACAAATGATAATAACTACACAATATATGTTGACCTGGATAAAATGCAATACGGGATCAGCTCTCTAGCCCCTGTTACAAGTGAAAACTTAACAGAAAGTGTACAATTTTTATCATCAAGATACAACTCTGCCTCATTGGAAGGATGGAATGCGTATAATTCACAAAACAGCATGAGCAAACTCAGCAGTGATTATTATGCAAAAGTTTTTACAAATCTTGTGCCGGGACAATCTCTTAACTTCAAATTTTCGCTTAACACAAACCAATATGATTCTTTCACAAAAGATCCTGAAAACCCTTATACGGTAAGTAATCAGCTGGTTGACTCGCAAATTAACAATGATCATATATGGCAAAAAACATATTTGACTAAATATATCACAAGTGAATTCGCAACGCTTTACTTCAGTCCTGTTACAAGACGCTACTCAATAGAAATAAACAATACCCCGATGCACGGTGACGGATATCTTGATACTTCATTTTATGGTTCGACAGTTCTTTCAAATACAAATGCTAATCCCATAATAAAAAATGTATATATCAAGGATAATGGTTCGGCTTTTTACGTGGCAGTAGACGCGTCTTTCAAGAGAGGTGTAGGCCTCCCATATTCAGGCGGGCTGCAGGTTGTATTATTTATTGACAATAATATTGATAACACCGGGGTAACCGGTAATTTCTCTCTATACCCGGGAATGCCAAGTATTAATATAGATGGTACAAGTTCCGTCGAATATATTGTAGTTCTTGAAGCAAACAAAGTAGAAAAATCATTGAGCGACGGCACTCACGCAATTGAACGCGGAGCAAGGCTCATTGGTCCTATCAATAATTCAATGACTCATGAGGAAATAGCAAATACTGAAAAGATACTTCCTACTCTTTCTCCCGGCGCTAATTACGGATATTTCCTGTACTCTGACATATATGAAATAGTTATACCAAAAAAATATTCACCGGATGAAAACACATCATATGATGTATTAAATATCCCAAGCGGCAATATGTTTGTCTGTGCTATAGCATGGAATGTGGGAACTGCGTGGGGAAACCCCACCAATACAGGGATAAATATGCCGATAGCGGACTCAATACCTTATACCGGATCTACGACTAATCTTCAAGCGTTGGTTGACTGGAAGCCCCCTAATTAATTGAGAATCAAATTATCCATAACCATTAAACACATCATTTCAAAGCATCAATAAACACCTGTTTTGAAGTTGATGGTACGCATTACCTATAAAAAATGCAGGGGATTGCATTATGATCCCCTTATCAACAATTATCTAAAACCGAGGTGTCCAGGTAACACCTGAATCAATAGAGATGTAAATATTTCCAAACACTACCATAGCAGCAAGCTTGGTTCCATCAGCAGAACTTGTGATATAAATCCATTGTCTACTAGAGTCTCTTGCCGTCCAGGTAATTCCTGAATCAGTTGAAGTATAAATCTGTCCACCCACTACCGTAGCAGCAAGCTTGGTTCCATCAGCAGAACTTGTGATAGAATTCCATTGTCTACTAGAGTCTCTTGCCGTCCAGGTAACTCCTGAATTAGTTGAAGTATAAATCTGTCCACCCACTACTGTAGCAGCAAGCTTGGTTCCGTCAGCAGAACTTGTGATAGAATTCCATTGTCTACTAGAGTCTCTTGCCGTCCAGGTAGCCCCTGAATCAGTTGAAGTATAAATCTGTTCAAATCCCAAAGCGGCAAGCTTGGTTCCGTCAGCGGAACTTGTGATAGAATACCATTGTCTATTAATTAACACATCCCATTTTGCGTATAGGGTCACATTGCTCAATGCCATTGAGAAGGTTTGGCTGGATATATAAGTGTCCCCTGAACCATCGGCAGCAGTATTCCATCCGGTAAATGTGTATCCTGTTTTTAGAAGACTGCCGGTATTATCCAACACCGTTACCGTTTGCCCCTGTATGTAGGCAGCGGAATCGGTAGGCACTGTACCGCCTGTTGAGCCATTACCGTCATAGGTTACCGTATAAATATTATTAGTCCACATTGCATACATTACTACATTACTCAATCCCATTGGAAAGGTTTCACCGGCTGTATAGGACTCTCCTGAACCATCTGCAATAGTATTCCATCCGCTAAATGTGTATCCTGTTTTTAGAAGACTGCCGGTATTATCCAGCACTGTTACTGTTTGTCCTTCTATGTAGCTATTAGTATCCAGAGGTACTGTTCCGGCATCTGACCCGTTGCCTTCATAGGTTACTATATAAATATCGATAGCCCATATTGCATACAGGACTACATTGGTCGATCCTATTGAAAGTGTTTGCCCGGCTATACAGGTATCCCCTGTGCCGTCGGCAGCAGTATTCCATCCGTTAAAGTTATAACCGGTTTTTACAAGACTGCCGGTATTATTCAGTACAGTTGCCGTTTGCCCCTCAATGTAACTATTGCTATCAAGAGGCACTGTTCCGCCGTCTGCCCTGTTACCTTCATAGGTTACAGCGTAGCCGGCAGGAAGCTGATCGGGATTTGACCCGGAACAACCGGATAATATAATGATCAGGAAAAAACTTAAACATAGAATGGCAAATTTCTTCATATTTGTACTCCTGTTTTAATTGCATTTTAATCAAAGATACAAGTTAATATTACTAATAGCAAAATAAAAAAAGATCGGTGTAGATCAGCCTAGATCCGTAAAATCGGTGTTCTATAACTCAATAAAAGCATCGCGGCAGTTCCCATAATCACTTATGATATTTCTCATTATAAATTATTGTTGTCGCCCTGTAAATCTGTTCTGTTAATATCAGCCTAAACACCTGGTGCGGAAAAGTCATCTTTGAAAATGAAATTGCAGCTTTTGCATTTGTGATAAACTCGTTACTTAAACCGTATGAGCCTCCAATACAAAAAGTTATTTTACCCGGCTGAGTTTCCAAGCCGTTTTTCATCCAATCCGCAAATTTGAGACTATCGTACATTTTACCATCAGGAGAAAGAGCAATATAATCTTCATTTGGTAAAATTTTTGATTTTATACTTTGTGTTTCTCTTTTTATTACTTCAAGCGGGTTTTTAAATTTCCCTGACTGCTCGGGAACTTCAATACATGATATAGGAAATTTGCGTGATATTCTTTTTAGATAATCATCTATCAGATAATTCAATTCTCTGGATTTTATTTTACCTACAGCTATAATCTTTATTTCCATTTTTTAATTCTATTTCCGGATGTCCTGAAGAATAACAAACTGTGCTTTGTAAAATTGATTTTTTCAGTTTTATCAGAAGTAATAATCCGTTTAAGGATATTTGTAGACCCCATTTTTACAAGCTCAATTTTAATCCTTCCGGGCGTTGAGCGGAGCCGAAACGATCGCTTGAATTCATTCCTGATTTTCATAATTACAAAAGGAGATATGTTTTTAACGGGGTGTAATGCTCTTATATACTCATCATCTTTAACGACAATCAAATGCCCTGCTTTTGCATAATTTAACCTGTATTTTAAAAGCTCTTTTATCAGTCTTTCCTGATATTCTTTTATTATTGAGAGTTTAATTATCCGTTTACCATAGAGAGATTTTTTTTTCATAATTGCTGTACTCATAATTTTCTTCAAATATAAAAAGCGTCGATCACGCCTGTTTTTTCTAAAAGTATAATATGGTTTTTTAAGCATTCGGAACTGGCTTAAATTTATAAGACCGTATTTTAAAAATCTTTTTGATAATCCGGCTATCTTTTTTAATATACTTTTTCTGTTTTTATTAAAATATTTCGGAGATGGAATTATACAGGCAAGAAAAACCTGCTGCTTAAATGTAAGTCCTCTTGGTTCAACATTAAAATAATACAAGGATCCTTCCCTGATCCCGTAAATACCGGGAGCCATTTCAATAATATTAAGATACCATTCCATGATATTCTGCTTATTCAGTTTTTTTTCAATTTTTGCAGCGAGGATCATTTCCTGGATTTTTCTTATAAATGATTTTTTATTATTGAGATACACATTTTTAATCAGCTGCTGGGTTATTGTGCTTGCCCCGTATTTCAATTTAAAGGCTGAAAGATTTTGAGCAATCGCGTTATATATCTGACTGTAGTCAAGCCCTTTATGATACTTGAACCTCATATCTTCAAGAACAACTATAAGATTTATCAATGATTCAGGAACCTTTGAGATAGACACCCATGTGTTTTTTTTCTGCTCTACCGGAGATTTATAAAAAAGATATTTTCCGTTTATATCATAAAATCTTATTGAGTCTTTAAATTGCGGATGTTTTAAATCACCCAAAGAAGGAATAGTGAAAATAGTCCATAGCGCAATCAGAATAAACAATGAAAGTACAGTAATAAAAACTATACGGGCTATACGGATTAACTTTTTTATAAACGACAGGATTTTATTTTTCAGGCTCATAACTATATTCCACCCTTAAGAATTTTAACATAATTTTTCAATGCTGATTTAAATCCTGAATAGATAAATAAGCCGCCGTTTCCGCATATAACAAGTTTGTTTTTATAGACTGCCGATGAAGATATAGACAGCGGCCAATTAAAATAACTCTGCAGTGTTAGAACTGATTCAGGATCATTACCTGCTATAAATAATTTATTGCCTTGTGAAAACATTATCATATTCGGAGCTGTACTTTTAAAATAATTAATAGCATTGGAAGGAAGTCTCGACCATGATCTTTCCTTGAAGATAGACCCGCTTTTTAACGACACAAGAATAAATCCGCCCTTTTTCGTACCAAGCCATAGCTGATCTTTATTTAAGAATAATGCAGTTATAGTATTATCCGGAAATCCATCAAGTCTATCAAATCTCTTTATTATTCGGAGTTTTTTTTCAATATCCATAATATAAAGACCGCCGCCGACAGTGCCAATATAGGCACGTTCTGTATCTAAGGCTGCCGCGGATATTTTATACTTCATTTTCTTTTGAAGGATTTTATAACCTTTTTTAAACAGAATGAGCTGATTATTTTTTATAGATACAATCATAACATCTTTTTTTACTGCAACAGCTTCGATTTCTCTGTTGAATATCTTGACAAGTACAGGAATGGATTTTTTTGATATTTTATAAAGCCGGTTTCCTGAAAAAAAGTATATGATTTCTCCTGATTTATATAACCTTGACGGCGCTGTAAAATTATGTATCCTTGTAAAACTTTTACCGTTGTATCTCCATAGAAACCGGTTATCAGCAGCATAAAGATAGTTGTTGTCTGAAGCAACCCATCGCACAATTGATCCCGGAGAAATTAAATTTAGTTTTTTAAAATCGTATTTTCCCCATGGTCCTGCCTGACTTAATAACCCGTTTTTAGTCGCGGCAAAAACCCAGTTTTTTAAACGGCCGTAAGAATATAAAAAGAGTCTTCTTGAAACAAGGTTTGATTTAAAATCAGGGACCAGGGACTTGAAATCCCTTTTTACAAATTCCTCCATGTATCCGATCGATGCTTTGCTTAACAGATCTCTGTTAATATATATGAACAAAGCTCTTATATTCTGTCTTATGAGACGGCCTTTTTCAGTTAATAGAAGCAGCTCCTTTTTATAGACAGTCATGTCAGTAAATGTAATATGAGGCATATCGCATTTAACAACCTGTTTTCCCGGAACAAAATAAGTAAAAAGACCGTTATCAGTACATAGCCCAATAAGCTTGTTATCGTAAGGATGAACAGCGTTTACAAGCGGGACTTTCCTGTATTTTCTTGTAAAAACCGGAATATCAACCTTGTAGTATCTAAGCCCATACTTTTTAGTTTTAATAATAAGTTGTCCATACCCCCCGAAATAAAGAGCATTTTTATATTTGGATGAACACCTTAAGCCAATCAGAGGAAATCCGTTTACCGAAGGATAAATTTTAAATTTATGAGTCTTGGTATCATATCTTATAATTGCATTGTATGTGGTCAGCCAGACAAAATCTTTATCTTGTAATATTGTAGTTATTGAAGACTTTATATAACCGGGGATTCTTAGTTTCCCCCATTTCTTGTTTTTACGTATAAACAATCCTCTTCGCGATCCTGCCCATAGATTCCCATTGATCCTTTTTACAATATAAATGAATGAAAACCCCGGAGTTCTTATCCTTTTAAAACGATTATACAAAGTTGAATATCTGTATAAACCCGAGCCCATAGTCCCGATAATGAGATCATTTTTATCGGGTACAATGCTTGTAAAATTATCAGTAGATACCGGATTCTTCATGCCGGACAGCATTAAATCTGAAAGCAATCCTATTGAAACTGCCTGGAGATAACTTTTATACCAGAACGACGGTAAATCAGTGTTATTGGATACAGCCTTATTCATAGCCTTAATTTCAATATTAAGCTTTTTAAATTTGGAAAACATAAATAAGGATTTTATATATTCAGTGTGATACGGAATTATATTACGGAAGATATAGGTACGCTTTGATAGACTCATTAAATGATCATTAATTTTACCTGCCAATAATTGTGACCTTGCAAGTTCCCGATAATTACCGTAACCGGTCCCCGTTAAAAGACTCTTTTTAATTATTTTTATAGAGCCTTTAAAATCGCCTCTTTTTCTGCGAATTTTACCTAAAGCAAGACAGGATTTTTGTTCAAAAGAATTCATATCAAGAGACTTTTTAAAGTATTTTTCAGCTGCAGCAAGGTCTCCTTTTTTTTCCAGTTTTAAGCCTTCTCTCAAATACGTATCAGACAGCAAAAATCTGAACGCAAAATGTCCGATAATAATTATGACAGGAATCAATGGCAGGATCAGTCTCTTTTTAATTGAGACGCTGAGAGTCTTTTCGATCTGCCAATAAGAAACTCTCCGGATATAGATAATCCCCGAAAATAAAAAAAATAAAAAAAGATTGGGAGCTACCCGCAGAGGGAAATTAAGCATTGATGAACCCAGAATGATAATTGTTCCCGTAAAAATACCTATTGAAAGGTTGTCGCTTCTTATATTTTTTAATCCTGATTTAATTAATTCGTATAAAAATAGAAGCAGAAATACAACACCTATACCAAGTTCAGCGGTAAATCCAAGTATATCATTATGAGCCCTTTTGACAATGGACGCGTTACGTATAAAACCCGTATTTCCCGCTTTAAAATAATTATACTGACTATCCGCGTACTCTCTGGCAAAGCCGCCGAGACCTGTTCCAAAGGGTAAATTTCTTACTGCTGTATCGATAGTATTTTTCCAGATAAAGATCCGGCCTGTTATTGAATTGCTTCCAGAGATATGCTTGATAATTGATTTATTGGATTGAAGTACAGGAATAAAAA
>JAGLSM010000064.1 GCA_023135745.1 Spirochaetota bacterium
TCCTATTAACATAGCTTATTCGTGTGATGGCCTGCGGCGGTTCTTCGAATGCGTGGTTAATTTTTTTTCTTTATTTTCTTTTGTAAATTGCAATTATTCCTTCTTTATGTAAGTATAAGTTGTATCCATTAAAATGAGGAACAGAATGTCTACAGGGCAAAAACAAACCAATATTTTCCTTGGAAACAGAATCGAGGACCTGTCAAATTTACTTTCAGATAATCTGCTTAAGTTTAATGATCCATTCGTGGAAGCGGTCATTATGGTACCAAACTCAAATCTCAGAAAATGGCTCTGGCTTAAAACTGCCCGTCAGAACAGAATAGCCGCAAACCTTGATTTTAAATTCCTTGAAAACGGAATATGGGATCTTATAACAAATAATGAAGACATAGAAAATATCCGTCTTTTAAGTATTAATGAATTGCGCATGCTTATACTGACTGTTTTGATGGATAAGGAATTCATGGAATCTGAAATCATGCTTCCTGTTTTTAATTATCTGTATACGGATAAAAAAGAAAAAAAATCAGGATATTCCGGAAAACTGTGGCAGCTTTCCAGCAAACTCTGCGTATACCTTCGTGATTATACATACCATAGAAATAAAATGATAGACTCATGGATGAACAATTATAATAGTCAAATAAAGGACCCAATGAAGGCATGTCAGAGGACTCTTTATTTAAAAATTTTCGGGAAAAATGGACTTCTTCAGAAACTGAACAATGACAAACATAATCTCCGGCCGCTCATACGCTCTCTTTTGGAACAATTCAAATACTTCAAAAAAAAACATGCATCCGGTCTTCCGTCTGTGCATGTCTTTGGATTTTCGCACATCTCACCTCTTCATTCAGAAATACTTTTGGAATTAGGTAAACAGACAGATGTAACCTTCTATCAGCTGAGCCCTTTTTCATCACAAGCCTCAGCAAATAAGCTGTTTAGTATTTCCAATACTGATATTTTAACTTCATGGGCCTATGCCGGTTACGATATGTTCGGAGTTTTTCAAAAAACAGGACTCCCATACAAGATAACTCATATCCCGGATGACAACAAAAGAACAGAGTCAAACATTCTTGAGAAATTTCAATCAAAAATAATGAATCCTGATGCGGATTATAAAAAAGCTCCGCAGGATTGCAGTATACAGATAACAGGATCTCCGGGTATCTTCAGGGAAGTCGAAACAGTTTACAATAGTATAATCTACAACATGGAAAATGATCCCGAGCTACAGCTGACAGATATAGCAGTTATGACTACAGATATGAAAACATACCGTCCTGTAATAGAATCAGTGTTCTCAGGAAGTTATACAGGAAACCCCGGTAAAAACGGATTGTTCCTGAGAATGCCGTACAACCTGACTGACTCTAACGCGTCTGACGAAAGCCTCTTTGGAAAAGCTCTTCTCAATATCCTTTCGCTCTCGGAAACAAGCTTCACACGTAAAGAAGTTTTTGACATCATACTCAATCCATGCTTCATGTCGGGTATAAAAATTGACAGGGATCAGGCAATGGTCTGGCTCAACTGGACGGATAAATTAAATATTTTCCATCATTTTGACAGGGCTCATTCCAACTCATCCTTCTCGGATAAATTCACATGGTCAACAGGTATGAAGCGTCTTCGCTTAGGAAGAATAATGGCACCGGCTGAAGAAACCGGATACATGGGTAATATACAGAGTTATAAGGATTTGATACCTTTTTCTGATATACAGAGTAATGATGACGGCCTCATCGGAAAATTTTCATTAGTTATTGAGTCCCTGTATAAAACCATTAAGTCTATTAGTTCATCATCCTGTAATTCTTCAGAATGGAAAAAAATAATCAACGGAATTATTGAGCAATTTCTTGCCATTCCTTACGACAGAGAGGGAGAATCATTAGTAAAAAAATCAATCCTGGAATCATTCGAAACATTGCATATCTTTGACCGATTAAACTCCGATAATGAGGCTAATCTCAGCTTATACTTCATAATTGATTTTATAAAAGAAAATCTATGCGGCATTCCGGTATCAAAGGGGCAATATCTAAGCGGAGGAATCACCATTTCTTCACTTCTGCCTATGAGACCTATCCCGTTTAAAATAGTCTATATCATGGGAATGGGAGAAGGCAAATTCCCCGGGACTATTGACACTTCAAGTCTGGATATTAGAAACTCCGAAGACAAGCAGACAGGGGATGTGAGTTTCCCGGAAACCAACAGATACCTTTTTCTTGAGACCCTCTTATCAACACGGAATAAACTTTATCTTAGTTATGTATCAAGAGACATTCAGGCAGACCAAAAATTTTATCCATGTTCCGTTATTAACCAAATGGAATCATACCTTAATTTACATATACTTTCAGAAAGTTTTGTAAAAGAAGAAACCCCTTTAAACGGTTATAGCCGTTCCTATCTAAAACATGATAAAACCCGGGAAGAAGCATTCATAAATAAGTCTACAATGAAAACCGATGTCATAATTAACTACTCAATAGATGACCGGCTCTTATTAATCAAGGAATTAATAAATAGCGGGGAAATAAAACTCACTGAAAAACAGAATAAATCATACCGGGACAGGAAAAAAGTTTTTGATTTTTCCCCATCAGAGCATGAACCCTTAAACGCGGAGAATACAATAGAAAAAATATCCATTAGAGAACTAAGTTCTTTTATCGAAAACCCGGTATATACATCTATTAAGAGACATCTTCAATTGATTGATGATTCAATTGAAGATAAAAGCCTCAATGAGGATGAACCGTTCTATTCCGGATACCCTGTAAGCTATGAGTTTCCTTATAAAATTCTGAATGATTTTGTCAATGAATCAATTTTGACATCACGGGTTCCTGCTCAAGAAACACTATTAATGCATGCTGAAAATGTTTATAAGAAATCGCTTTCACTTAAAGGAAGTGTTCCGGACGGAGCCTTCGGCGAAATTGATTATGATAAATTTCTAAAACAGATAACAGATCATATCTCTCCAAAATCCAAAAAAGAATCAGAAGGACTTATAACTTTTTTAAAAAACCGTCTGGATTCCGGAAAACTTAAGATGTACGGAAGTGTAGAAATCGGAGAAACTTATATAAGGAATCCTGTAAATATTAATCCTTTAAAATTTCCTGCAGTATTAATAGATTCAGAAAATACTGTAGAACTAACAGGCGGTCTGCCTCTATTATGGAAAAACCTTGAATTAAATACATGGGAGACGATTAGTATCAGCCCCGGATCAGGTGAAAAAGACATTTTGCATACATTTCTATTTTATGCTGTTTCAAGAATTAATCCCGAAAATGATCTTGGTAAACTAATAGGAAATATCCCGATGTCTGTAAATATTTTTAACAAAACCGGTTTTAAAACATATACTTTTTTTATTAAAAATCATGAAGATGCATTTTATTATATCAATGGATTAATAAATGATTTTTTTGATTCAAAAATGTTTGATTATCTCCCTTTTAGAATAATTACCTCTGCAAATACTAGGAAAAAAGATTCAATACACCCTAAAAACATTGATGAAATTATCCCGATAGAAAAAATCGGGGCTAAAAGACTGGATTATAAAAAAAGACTGGAAACAGCAATAGAAAATACTGAAGATAGATTGACTGATATAATCAAAATTACCGGAGTAAAAATTCCTGATGACGCTCTGGATAAGGTTAAAAAAAGATTAACTCCAATATATAAAGACTTCCTCATAGAAAATGTAAAAACAGGTGAGGCAAAAAATGGAAACTAATATAATCTCCAAGATCAATCTTGGAAAAGAAGGAGTAATAGAGGCTTCCGCCGGAACAGGTAAAACTTATACTATAGAAAATCTCGTTATTAAAATCCTCTCTGGAAAAACAATAATCCAAAATAAAAAAATACGCCCATGTCTTGAAAACATTCTTCTTGTTACTTTTACCGAAAAAGCCGCCGGAGAAATAAAAGAAAGGGTGAGAGCAAACATATTAAAAGAAATAGACAGTCTTATAAAACAAAATAAAAAAAACAAAGATAATACCGCAGAAGAAATATTAATCCATCTTGAAAAACAGGCTCAGAATTACGATACCGCACAGGTATATACCATACACAGCTTTTGCCACAGCATATTAAAGCAATACGCGTTCGAAAATGGAGAAACATTTGAAACGGAACTTGTTGATGATTACGCGGTACAAAAAAAAATACTAAAGGATATAATCCGAAAAGACTGGCCGAATACTTATGGAAATCATCTTAAAAAATTTCTTAAACTCTCAGGTTTTCCCGGCAATACCTCAAGCGGAATCTCAGAAATGGAAAGCACAATACTGTCAATAGCCGGCAGGTTCAATCCTTCTAAAGACACCCTGTCCCCTGAAGTCCCGGATGATGGTTTAATACCCGGTGATTTAATCATAAAAAAAATATTAGCAGAAGAAGAAAAGATAAAAAACGCTTTTAATAAAATTCTGCCTTTATCAGGAAAACTCTCTGAAGATAGACGTGAATACTCTGATATTTATCTTTTATACACAGAATTTAAAGATAAAAAAATTATCCGTTCAAACAGCGTTGATACCAGGCTGCGCGGTATTTTTTTACCGCTTATTAATTTCCTCCTAGAATATAAAAAATCAGAAAACCTGATTGATGACTATCAATCCTTTCTAAATACAACCATGAATTGCAGCGGTTATAACAAAAATGATGAAGGCTATTCATTTATTTTTAATGGAGTGCTCAAAGATCACAAAGATAGAAATCTTGAAAATGAATATCCGAATTTAAAACTAATTTGCGATATCCTGAACAGTATAAAAGAAGAACTCAACATCGATGATTTAAAACAATTTATTAAAGCCTCTACAATTAAAAAACTGATTGCAGATTCAAATATTTACAAAAGAAATCATGCACAAATCAGTTATAATGATATGCTGATCCTTGTCAAAGACGCGCTGTATACAAAGAAAAGCAGCACCCTGCTCCGAATTCTTAGATCAAAATACCGCTGCGCACTGATTGACGAGTTTCAGGACACAGACTCGGTTCAATGGGAAATATTTCAAAAAATATTTCTTGAGAACCGGGATAACAGACTTTTTGTTATTGGTGATCCTAAACAGTCAATATACGGTTTCAGAGGCGCCGACATACATACTTACATGAGAGCAAAACAACAGATTCTTGGAAATGAAAAACCGTATCAACTCACGACGAACTGGAGATCAATTCCCGGATTAATAACAGCTTTAAACGAGCTTTTTAAAACATGGTTTCAAATTAAGGACAATCAATATCAGAAAAATTCTGAAAGTATGTTTAACATTACTTACAGCCCTTCAGAACCTCCCAATGAAAGTGAAGCCAGGTACATCATAGTAAAAGATAAAACTCTTAGAGAACCCGTCAGCATTATTGATCTGCAGGAAGCCGACAGTCTTACCAAGGCCCGGTTATTAATGGCTGAATTTATAGCCGGGGAAATATCTGAACTCCTTGCAAAGGGATTCTCATTTACTAAAGACGGATCTATAAATAATCTTACCGCGGGAGACATCTGCATCCTCATAAGAAAACGCAGTGAAGCCGATGCAATTGAGAACGCGCTTAACAGTTATGGAATACCTCATTCATTTTACAAAAAAAACGGCCTCTACAGTTCTGATGAAGCGCTTCACATTTATTACATTTTAAAAGCAATAGAAAAATCAGACCGCAATAGTATACATGTAGGACTACTTACACGTTTTTTTAATATTTCACTCGATAAACTGTCCAGCTTTAAAGAGATCCCTTCAGACAGCAAAATCAGATTACTCTTTGAAGAGTGGAAAAACCTGTCTCTAATAAGACAATGGGGCGCGTTATTTTCCAATATTATAAAACAAACAGGTATCTTTTTTTTGGAGGTAGAAAATTCCGATGCAGAACGCCGAATAACAAACTATATACACATCTTTCAGAACCTGGAGCTTGAAGCAGTTAAACACTGTATGGATTTATCAGAAATAGTTGAATATCTAAATAGTCTTAGAACCTCAGAGCTTCAGGCCGAAGAAAATGAAGACCTGCACCGTCTTGAAACCGAAAAACCAAAAGTACAGATAATGACAATACATACTTCCAAAGGTCTTGAATTCCCTATAGTTTTTCTTGGAGGAGGATTCAGTGAAAAAGCCGAACATCAATACCCTTACTGGGAATATTACAATAATAAAAAATCATCTTATACATTCGATCTTACAAAATCCGCAAAATATAAAAATCTCCATTTTAATAACTTACTTGAAGAACAAAAACGTCTTTACTATGTAGCCCTGACCAGATCAATCTTTAAACTCTATATACCTAAATACAATCCGGAAAAACAAAATAACGCCGGCGCTATCTGCAGGTTAATTTTTCCGGCAATTATTAATGCATGGGGAGACAAACCTCTAAAGACCGGATTAGTCTCAGAAATAAGACCCATGTTAAATCACGACAATATTCAAGTCCATAAAAAAGACATATCCGATATATCAGAGCAAATTGAATTGCCTTCAAATTTATTCCTCGAAGCATCCATGTATAAAAATGAATATCTAAAAAGAAGATTAGAGATAACTTCCTTTTCAAATATTAAAAACGCTGCCGGAGAATACATGACTTATTACGGTGACGAAGAAAACGAAAAACAAATAAATGAAGATGATGATGACAGTAGTATCCCTGAGGAAGAAGGCAGAATACTGATTCCAAGAGGTGCGAATTCCGGGACAATGTTTCACTCGATTTTAGAAGAAATTGATTTTGAAGCTGTTTATAATTCCGGCAATATAGAAGAAACAATTAATATATCGGACAAACTTCTCACGGAAATGCTTGATAAATACAGGATAAAACCGGTAAGTAAATATTTTACAGCCAATAACAGTATCAGAGATGCATTTTTAAAAGCAGAATCTCAAAACAAAAGCACGGATTTTATGTATAAGGAACTTGAAAAAAGAACCGCCAGGATCATATATAATACTCTTACAACTCCATTGAAAAATAATAATGGAGAAACAATCCTTGAACTGGGTCAAATTAAAAAAAATGACAAGATCCATGAACTGGAATTCTACTATCCGGTATCTTCCGAACTTAATGAGTTGATTCCTGATATCAAAAAAACAAAAGACGGTTTTGTCACAGGATTCATTGACATGGTTTTCCGCCATGAAGGTAAATACTACATCCTGGACTGGAAATCCAACTACCTTGACAATTACAGCAATACTGAATTAGTCAGGGATATTGCAAAGCATAATTACGATCTGCAATACCTTATATACAGCGTAGCAGTTAAAGCCTGGCTTAGACAAAAAATAAAAAACTTCAAAGAAGATGACTTTGGAGGAGTATTCTACATTTACATCCGGGGAACTCAGGGAAAAACGGAACCTGCATTAAATAACGGAATATTCTTTGACCGGCCTGAAGATAGTAAATTTAAAAAAATTCTGGAATCTGTGAAAACTCCTTTTGAGGAAAAGGTTAAATGAACAAATTATTACTCAATGTAGAAATAGAAGAAATTTTACCAATATTAACAATTCAGGATCCTGATCATATCAGATTGAAAGAACTTTATAAAAAATCAATAGAAAACTTTAGTATTGATATAAGCTCATGTCTGACAATCAGGGACTTAAACGAACTTTCAGGATGCAATGACTGGCAAATACATATAATATTAATTCTCATGTTTAAAGCCGTTAAAAATGGAAGCTTGTGCATAGGTATTAATAATCTTGAAAGGCTTCTTGATTCAGCAGATACTCATCCTAAAATTTATAAATCTCATACTGAACTTGCAAGACAAATAAAAAAATGGATAATATCAAATTCACAATCAATTATTTCTGAAAATGATTATACACCTCTAATAATATCAGGTAATGAAAATTCCAGAAGGATATATTTCCACCTTTTTTATATTAATGAAAAGAGCCTTGTTGAAGGTATTGTAAGGCTTATCGATCAAAAAAATGTGGAATTAACCTCAAATAATATAAAACAAATTACAACAGTCTTAAAAGATGTAATTGAAAACAATCCGGCAGCAATAAATGAAAGCCCTGTCATACTTAATAAGGAACAAAAAATTGCCGTGACAATAGCTCTTTTACAGAATTTTACAATAATTTCAGGAGGGCCCGGAACAGGCAAAACTTCAATAACTTCTTCTATTATAAGAGCCCTTGTCAAACTTGGATATAACCCTGATCTTATAGCCCTTTGCGCGCCTACAGGCAGGGCTGCCCAACGTCTGGCTCATTCTATAAACCTGTATACAAAAAATATTAACGGAAACAGTGATACGCTTAATAATATTAAAGCCTCAACTATACACCGCTTGTTGGGCTATAATCCTACCTACAATACCTTCAT
>JAGLSM010000065.1 GCA_023135745.1 Spirochaetota bacterium
TTTAAAATTTTCCAAAAAAACATTCACGTAGTATCATGGAAACCTTAGAGGTTAATGATGAAGCTTGTTGACCGGATAGAGATGCAGCAAATTGATAAAGCTACAATTGATGACTTTAATATACCTTCCCTGATATTGATGGAAAATGCCGGTAGAAGCGTAGCTCAATGGATAGATCGCAGATACGAAACCAATACAAAAATTGCTGTGTTTTCAGGTTCCGGCAACAACGGCGGAGACGGATTTGTTATAGCCCGTCATCTGAATACTCTTGGATATAGACCTTATATTTACATACTTGCGGATAAGAAAACTTTAAAGGGTGACTCGCTTATTAATTTCAAATCGTGTGTTTCACTTGGAATACCCTGTGAATTTATTTCTTCTATAGATGATTACATGGATTCTTTATCAGGGATAAAACATAGTAAAATAATAGTAGATGCAATTTTTGGAACAGGACTTAAGGGAGCTGTGAAGGGATATAAAAAACAGGTAATTGAGGAATTAAACACTCTTGGTATTATTAAATTGGCTGTTGATGTTCCGTCAGGACTTGTTTGCGGGGAAGAAGAACAGGGGCCTGATATACTAAAGGCGGATGCTACTCTTGCGATAGGTCTTATTAAAAAATCCATGATAGATTATCCCGGAGCCTCATTTTGCGGAGATATAGAAGTCATTGATATTGGTTTTCCGGATAAATTAACAAAATCACCTTCGTTAAAAACTGAGTTGATAGACAGGGACTGGTTTTTATCAAAAATTACAAAGAGAAAACCTGATGTTCATAAGGGAAGCATGGGTAGACTTGCTGTTATTGGCGGGTCAAGGAATCTTCAGGGTGCGCCTGTCCTGTCAGCTCTCGGAGGACTGTACGGGGGATGCGGTTTAACAGAAGTTATTCTCCCGAGGAGTCTGGATTTGACGCCTTCACAGTTTAACCCTGATCTGTTGTCAAGATCAATAATGGATGATGGGGAAGGTTCATTTAATAAACTCAGTATAAATGAGTGCCTGGAAGCTTTAAAACCTGCTGACGCTCTTGTTATTGGTCCCGGTATTGGAAGAAAAGAGGAAACAGCTGATTTCATTTTTTCTGTTCTGGAGAATATAAATATTCCTGTTGTAATAGATGCTGACGCGATTTTTCACTTATCAGATAAGCAGGATATTCTCAAAAGAATTAAACCCGATGTTATTATCACTCCTCATTTTGGGGAATTCTGCAGGCTTATGGGAAATAATGACAAAATGAAGGTTAAGAAAAATAAACAGTCCTATGCCGGAGATTTTGTGAAGGATACAGGGAACATTCTGGTTCTTAAAGATGCTGTGACAAGTGTATATATTCCGGACGGGAGAATATACCTGATTAATAGCGGTCATCCTGCTATGGCCAAAGGTGGAACAGGCGATGTTCTTTCCGGATTTATAGGTGCCTTGCTTGCACGGGGCGTATCTGCTTCAACAGCGGGCCCTCTCGCGGCTTACATACATGGACTTGCGGGAAGCTGTATTTCTGAGGAAAGTGGATCTGATGGCCTTACAGCTGCTGAACTGGCAGTTAAAATACCAAAAATTATTGAGGACTTAAGATGATTATAAATGAAGAAAATTCACATGTGCCGGTTAATTCTGAAAACAACACTACGGGTCATTTTTATTACGATAAGGAGGAGAGGAAAAAACTTAAAAATTACCCAAAACCGGAAAACCGGAAAAAATTCAGAATTATTATTCTTATTTTTGATATCGCTCTATTGTTTTTAGTTTATAAATGCGTTGTGGTAAAAAAGAAACAGCCGACGGTTTCAAGTAAACTAAAAAAAACAACGGTAATTTGGAAGAGTTACAGGCTTGTCTTTAAAAAGGAATTGACAAAGAAATACGCAGAATTAAGGCTGATAATAAGTAAAAAAGGAAATGCTGAATTTTCCCTGGATAAGACGACTTCTGCGGAGTTTTATTTCAAAGACTCTGTTGGTAAAACTATTAAGACCTATCCCGCAAAAGTACTCTTCAAAGAAAATAAGACTATTCTCCATGTTTTTTACAGGAAATTTCCGGTTGTTACGCTGAAAAAACAAAAGAACTTCGGCGTGAAATTTTCCAATAAGAAGGATAGTATTGAGCTGGTTCTTGATGCTGATTCTAGAAATTAAGAGAAGCTGTGAATGAATGGATGAAACCTATATCGCTGTTTAACGGTATGAAAGCATAATCTATTGTAATTTTTCCTGCTTTGATTCCAAATCCGCTTGATAAAGATTTTAGTTCGAATCCATTTTGATACCCCATCCTGAGAGATAAAAATCCAAAAGGAGAATAGGAGAATCCGATTTTATATCTTTTGTCTCCTTCATTGAAATAGGAGGTGAATTCAGCCGTGAAGTATAGTGAAGAATTGTCAGTTTTTAAAAAACGGTACATAAAACCAATGTTTAAAGAAGACGGCATTCTCCCGGAACTACCCTCTGATGAAGAAAATTCATCAAATGAAAGAGGCGGACCTATATTTCTAAGGGCGAGTCCCAGGGTAAGGTTCTTATCCTTCGGGGAGTAAAAACTAAGAAATGATGTTTTGTAAATAATTGCTATATCAAAAGCTGCTCCAAAAATAGAAGTGTCAACAAGGTCTCTGAGGATGAAATGAATTCCGGCGCCTACTCCAAGAGTATCTTTAATAAGCGGATAACTTATAAAGAAACTCGCGGACATATCAAAAAGGGAAGTTGAGCTTAATTCCTCCCCTGTCAGTGAGTATTCCCTGATTTCCATAGTTGAGAACATTGTTAGATCAAGACCTATTGTTATACCCGGATATTTAGGTATTGGTTCGATATATGTCACAGACGAAAACATAGTCCCGCCGATCCAGGGCAAACCTGAAAAAGACAAAATATTTTCCTTATGAAATATCAACCCGGCAGGATTGTATATGGCAGTCGCGCTGCCTTGCGTTATTGCAACAAAAGCTCCGCCAAGAGCATTTACCTTGGCACTTGTTTCAACTTTTAGAAAATCTGCCGCGCTGCTTGTAGCGGGCATCGAGTTCGCTTTACTAAAAACCAATATGGTGATAATTAACAGGTTGAGATATTTTCTCATATTACCCTCAGGATGCAGTTCTGTATCAGTTAGATTCTGTCATAGATTGTCCCGAATCCAATTATTTTAAAATGTGAATCGGGATCTATGTGATAAAATCAATCCTTCTTGGTATATCATTATATTATCACATTTTCAATATATTTCATGAAATATATATATTCTATGAAGGATTAGACACCTAATACATTCCGCCATTCAGGTGTACATAAGGTGTAGATAATTCTAAATTTGCTTTCTTATTCAATTAATTTTAAAAAAAATATAAGAAAATTACAAAAAAAGCTGAAATTTACTGTAATTCTAAAATATTTTCTTGAATTTTAAATGAAAAAAGATATAAGTATTCATGATTTTAGTTAAAATTTAGATCAAAGACCTATAAGAGAGAGGTATCCAAAGATACTTATAAAATGCGCTAAATAAGAAATATGTATAAAACCTGTTTATAAAATGATTGTAACCTGATAAAAAAATATAAATAATGAAAGAATGTTCAAGCTGCTTGACCGCTAAGCATATGTTTAGTATTTTTCTGCAAACAATAACAGGAGCAGGACATGGCAGCTAAAAAGCATAAATTTAAAACAGAAACTCAAAAATTACTGGATTTGGTTATACATTCTCTTTATTCTCATCCGGATATATTTTTGCGCGAGATAATTTCTAATGCTTCTGATGCATGTGACCGTCTAAGACTCCAAATGTTAAGTGACAAGTCTTTAAAAAATGAAAAGTCTGATTTTAAAATAAAAATAATCAGGGATGAAAAGAGTAATACACTTACCATTTCCGATAATGGTTTAGGTATGAACGAAGAAGAACTGTTAAATAATCTTGGTACAATTGCCAGATCCGGTACAAAAAACTTCCTTGAATCACTTAAACAAAAAAAAGACAATCCGGAACAAATTGAATTAATAGGACAGTTCGGCGTTGGTTTTTACTCATCGTTTATGGTTTCATCAAGAGTTATTGTTGAAACAAGAAAAGCAGGCGAAGAAGAATCTTTCAGGTGGGAATCTGATGGATCCGGTAGTTTCACGATTGATAAGATTGATAAAAAAACCAGAGGTACAGATATAATCATTCATCTTAAAGATGAGTTTAAAAAATACCTTGAAGACTACGAAATAAAATCAATAGTTAAGAAGTATTCAGATTATATTGAATATCCTGTTTTAATGGATGTTGAGAAGTACATTCCCAAAAAAGACGATGAAAAAGAGCCGAAAAAAGAAATAGAAGAAGAAACTCTTAATTCCCAAAAAGCAATCTGGACGCGTTCGCCTAAGGAAGTAAAAGAGGATGAATACAAGGAATTTTACAAACAGCTGACCCATGATTATACAGATCATTATGCAAAAATACATTACAGGGTTGAAGGTGTAACCGAATATACTGCCCTGTTGTTTATACCCGCAAAGGCTCCTTTTGATTTAATGTTTGCTGCTGAAAAATTCAAAGGTATTCACCTGTATGTAAAACGGATATTTATTATGGATGACGCTGAGGCCTTAATGCCGAGGTATCTTAGATTTGTCAAGGGAGTTCTAGACTCTTCTGATTTACCGCTTAATGTATCAAGAGAAATCCTGCAGCAGGATAAGCTTCTTGCAAAGATAAAGACAAACCTGGTTAAAAAGGTTCTTGATACTCTTGCTCAAAAGAAAGAAAAGGATAAAGACAAGTACCTCGATTTTTTCAAGGAACTTGGCGGTATTCTCAAAGAAGGTTTGGCTTCGGATTTTGAAAATCAGAAAAAAATAATGGAACTTCTTCTTTTTGAAAGCACATCAACAAAACCCGGCGAGTATGTATCACTTGATGAGTATGTAAAGAATATGCCTTCAGATCAAAAAGAGATATACTATATTACCGGAGAATCCAGAGCAGAAGTTGAAAATTCGCCTCATCTTGAAGCATTTAATAAAAAGAAATTTGAAGTTTTATATCTTACTGATTCTATTGATGAGCTTATTTCTCAGCACATGAATGAATATGAAGGTAAAAAAATAAAATCAGTTCTTAAGGGTGATCTTGATTTGTCTTCAACGGAAGAGGAAAAGGAAAGTAATAAAAAAGCATTGTCTGAGAAGCAGGACTCTTTCAAGGGATTATTGGAATTAATACAAAAGAAACTGGATGAAAATGTAAAAGAGGTAAGATTATCCAACAGACTTGTATCCAGCCCGGCTTGTCTTGTGACAGATGAATTCGGGATGAGTTCAAGTATGGAACGGCTTATGAAGTCAATGAATCAGAATGTTCCAAAAACAAAGAGAATTTTTGAACTAAATCCGGACCACAGTATAATAAAATTATTAAACGAGCTATACGTGAAGGATAGAAAAAAGACAGATGATTATATAGTATTACTCTACAATCAGGCGTTGATTGCCGAAGGCGGAAAACTGGATAATCCTGATAAGTTCAGCGGTATTTTTTCCAATGTTATGGAAGAGAATATTAAAACACTGATTAAGTAAGAATTTATTGTTTTCCGGAGAATAAACTGAAGTCCAGCTGATTTTTTTTCATTTCAATATGAGTATGCCATAACATTCGTTTTTTGGGAAGATTAGGGCTGCGGCGCGTTTTATTAATCAGGACGGTGAGAGCTTTCTGGTTTTTTATTAAGTAGTCATATACTTTTACTTCGTCGGGAGACAGAAGGATTGATTTGTTTTCTTCGATGATTTTGTCAAGGTCATGCTTGAAATCGGGTATAACGATTTCGTATCGTTTTATTATTTCAGTCGCGTATTCAATAGCAAGAGGTTCGAAATCCGGTATTTTTTTTAATATATAGATCAACTCCTGCAGCCGTTCGAGTGTTCCTATATAATCTTCATGGATAGTGAATAAATTTTTTATTACGTTTATTTTTTGTCTGATAATATCGTTTGTTACAGTCTTATCATTGAGACTTGGAAGTATCACTTTTAAGGAAAATGATGGAAGAGTTTTGTTAACCTTTGATATGAGTTGAAGCAGGTCCATAAGGATTCTGTCTTTCCAAGAATTTCTTTTTAGAGATGTAAGCAGCTCGGCAAGAGCGCTTTCATAGTTGAGCTTGAACTTGTTTTTCTGTTTAAATATAACCTCAAGGTTAGCAATGGATGTCCCTTTAAAAGTAATTTGTCCGTTATCCAGAAAAGCCAGGGAAGAAGTAAAATCAGGTGAATGATTTTTTTTGACTTCTCTTTCGAATGAAGTCTGGACCGTCTTGGCAATGATTACCTTAGTTGCTTTTGGCGAAAGTTTATTGGCACGGGACTGAAGTCTCGCGGCAACATTGAGAAGAAAACCTGATATTTCTCCTTTTTGAGTTATTATCATTGGTGTATTAAGATTTCCTCCTGATATTCCGGCAGAAATATTAAATTTTGGGAGAAAGTTATTTATTTCGGTTTTAAATTTTTCGATATACTTACTGCTGAAAAATATTTCTTTTGCAAATACCTGAATGATTTCACAGGTAGCCTGTAAAGCATCAAGCGCACTTCCGGCCACAAGGAGTATCTCGTCGCCCCTTTCTCTGTTTCCGATACAGCCGTAAGTCTTAGCAATGTTTTTTATGGATGTACTGAGAAATTCATCAAGTTCGTGAAGTTTGGATATATTTTTTTTACTTTGACGGCAAAACGCGGTATATCCATGTATGTCAAGAAGTGAGATGAAGATATTTGAAATTGAGAGACTTCTCTTAAGATCTCCTGCAGTCCGATACCTGGTATTCTGAATAGCTATTTGATTCCATAGTATAGGGTAATCCTTTGGATTAAGGTCCTTGAAAACTCCCCAATACAATTTCTTAATAAGGTTGTATCCTTTTGAAAGTGCAATATTTCTGGAATTACCGGGAGCTTTAAGAGGACCCAGCCATTCAAGCAGTGATGCAAAGGTTGTTATTTCCCTGCTCAAAATTTTATCAAAAACTTCTACAATTAGAGAGTCTCCGTTTTGATAAACTGTCATTTAATTAGTCCTATCTTTCTTAAAAAGGTTTTATCATTGGGTTTTCTTCCTAAAAATGAGTATAAAAGCTTCTGTGGTTCTTCAGTAGAACCTTTAGAAAGAATAGTATCGGCAAATTTTCTGCCAATCCTGCTGTTTAACAGGCCGTGTTTTTTAAAGACATTAAAAACGTCCTCGGCATATACTTTTGACCAAAGATATCCGTAATATCCGGCAGCGTAACCCATTAGATGACCAAAAGATGCGTCCGCGTGGATTCGCGCCAATGGTTTTATACCTGTTATCTTATGCCTCATATTTATATATAGTTTACTGGTTGACAGTTTATCATGCGGGTTGAATGTTGTATTTAATGTCATATCATATTTACCATAAAATACTTGAACAAGATTATTGTATCCTGACAGGAAATTTCTTGTTTTTAACATTTTTAATACTAGTGCGCCCGGGATAGTTTTACCGGTTTTATAGTGCTTTGCAAAAATTGAAAGAATCTTTGGAGACCAGACCCAGTTTTCAAACATTTGTGAAGGCATTTCTACAAAATCCCTTGAAACTGAAGTTCCGGCAAATGAGGATATACGTGCTTTAGTTAACAGATCGTGAAGACAGTGTCCGAATTCATGAAAAAAGGTCTCTACCTGATTATGGCTAAGCAGGCCGGGTTTTAACTTTGTTGGTCTTGGAAAATTGCAGACAAGTGCTGTAATAGGTATCTGGTATCCCTTGGTTGTTTTTTTACCGCTTATTAAACCAAACATTGCCGCATGACCGTATTTACCCTTGCGTGGATAAAGGTCCAGGTAGAATCTTCCAATGAGTTTTCCTGTCTTTTTTCTGTATGCCTCATAAAGGCTGACATCCTTGTGCCAGACATTTTTGCTTTTTATTTTTTTATATGAAAGCCCATAGAGTTTTTGCGTAATATAAAAAAGTCCTTTTACGGTATTTGGAACCGTAAAGTATTCCCTGACTTTTTTTGAGTCAAGGTTGTAATAAGTCTTTTTTGCCAGATTGCTGAGATAGTATATATCCCAGGGGTTAACTAAAGACGCATTCTTATTAACTTTATCTTTTTTTAGTTTCAGCAGGATTGCTATATCTTTTTTTGCCTTTATTTGCAGGCTTTTTTCGAGTTTGTTTTCAAAATTCATAACGGTTATCGGCTTTTTTGCCATTCGTGTTTCAAGAACATATTGAGCGTAGTTTTTATAGCCTAATAGATTTGCGAGTTGTTTTCTTAGAATTAAAACCTGTTTGAGAATAGACGGATTCTTTTTCCAAGCTTTATTTCTGAATTTGTATAAC
>JAGLSM010000066.1 GCA_023135745.1 Spirochaetota bacterium
ATTCTAACAGACTTTATATCTTTCATCAAGGTTTTGTTTCTATAAACAGCTGTTGATCTCTTCCCTTCAAATACAGCTTCTCCATTCTCGTATGACAGACTATTCCATTCTGAATAGGATGATGTAATGAGAAGTTCATTGCTTCTAAACTGATGAACAACCTCTTTACATTTGTTGTTTTTAATATCAAGATTAAGAACGTAAAAACCTGTTTCGCTTCTCAGAAGTTTAACCTGATCAGCACGGCCTAAAATTTTCTCAGCACGGAAAAAATAACCGAAAACATCAAAGGCATACATAACCCTCTTAGCTTCTCTTTCAAAAATATCCAAAGCCTGATGAGTCGCAGAAAAGACAATAATAAGAATAATAAAAAGAAGCGAAGTGGAGGCCGCAACTTCAATTAATGTAAAACCTCTATTGGTTTTTTTTCTCGCCGTTTTTTTTCTTGCCAAGCTTTTCTCCATCATAGTGAAAGACAGTTGAAACTGAAAATCTCATGTAGTTTGTATTACCCCTCGTATTCGCCTTCCATCTGCACTCAACCCTTGCTCTGAATAAAAACGGATATGCAAGCAGAAGTTTTGTCTTCAGTTCAAGTTCGTAACGGATACCGCCTTCATCAATATACAGACTCTGAGGAGGAAGTATCTGATCAATAAGCTGATCAGCTTTTCCATTATATATCAGATCCCGGTCATCCTTTGAAAAGAAGTACTCAACTGCGTCATTTTTTAATTTTCTCTCATGCAGAAAGGAATCTACTATAAACACAGAACGTTCGGTTCCCTTGTTGACCTTTTTATATCTTGCGGACTGAGCCAGGATAGTAAAAACAATCGTTATGACAATTGAAAAAATACCGACGGCCACCATTATTTCAACGAGGGTAAACCCTGATTTTTTTTTATCGAAATAGATGCCCCTATTCTTCGTCCTTTTTAATTGCAGGATTTCCAATATCATCCTTGGTATCTCTCCTTCTGTCCGGACCGGAACTGAACAATACATACTTTACTATTACCTCTCCGTCATCGGAAAACTTGGGAACATATATGTATTTTTTACCCCATTGATCCTTGAGCTTTCCTTCTTTAAGGAATTCTCCCGAAACAAGCTCTTCCAGACGTTTCGGATACCTGTTTTTCTCTCCCTGAAAAAGATTAATTGCCTGCTCAAGGCTCTTTATTTCTATTGACGCGGCTTTTATCTTTGCCTGTTTCTGCGCCCTGAATACATTGACCGCTATTAATGATGTGAGAATACCGATTATTAACAGCACAACCATTAATTCAATAAGAGTAAATCCCTGTTTCTTTTTAACAATTCTATCATTCATTGTTTTTTCCTTTCTTTTGCCTTTTTTTTACTTTTTCACAAAAAAACGTCAGCCTGCAATCTGAATCATATTGGATATCGGCATAAAAAGCGCGACCAGAATTATTGCCACAAATATGGCAAGGAATATAATAACAATCGGAGTAATTGCAGACACCAGTCTTTCAACTGCTATATCAACATCCGAATCGTAGAATTGAGAAACCTTATCAAGCATTTCGGGGAGCTGTCCTGATTCTTCACCCATGGATATCATCTGAATCATCATCTTTGGTATGAGAGACGATTTGGACAGCGTACTTGCCAGCCTCTCTCCTGATGAAATCTTTCTCTTAACGTGAATAAGAAGGTTTTCCATAATTACATTACCTGAGGCATTGGTTACAATATCAAGAGCCTCAATTACCGGCACTCCGTTGCCCATAAGTGTCCCAAGGGTTCTTGTTACCCTGACCAGAACAACTTTTTTAATAAGGGTCCCAACCTTGAACGGAAATTTCAGCTTTAATGAATCAAAGTAATACCGCCCCTTCTTTGTTTTTATTAAACGGATAAAAACAACAATTACAACAATCATAAAAATTGCAAAATAATGAAAATAACTGCTGTAGAAGTCTGAAAATGAAAAAACAGCTTTGGTTATACTTGGAAGTTTATCACCCATATCGCTGAAATTCTCTTTAAACTTTGGTATCAGCACAAGAAAAAACACAGATATAATCGAAACTGAAACAAACATGACTATAGACGGATATATCATGGCTGATGTTATTTTTCTTTTTAAGGACTCCATACGTTCCATGAAGGAAAACAGCTGCTCAAGTATTTTACCCAGTTTACCCGATGCCTCTCCGGCTTTTACCATAGCAATATAAAGCTTGGAAAAAATCTTCGGGTGAGCGGCAAGAGCTTCTGACAGGGCTTTGCCCGATTTTATATCATTAATTATTCTGCGGACAACATGTCTCAGCCGCCCTTCCGGCAGCTGTTCAATACTAATATCCAGTCCCTCAATAATCGGCATGTCTGCATTAACCATGGTTGAAAGCATTCTGGTAAAGACAACAACATCTCTTTTTTTTATCTTGCTTTTGTCCAGTAAAGATTCTGAAGCTTTCTTTTTTATCTGTGAAATTTTTGTTATAAATATTCCCTGTTCCTGGATAACTTTGACCGCTGAATCTTTGGAAGCAGAATCAATACTATCCTCGATAACCCGGCCGTCTTTATCATACCCTTTGTATTTAAAATAACTCATCGAAATCAATATCCTCTGAACTTGCTATTCTGATAACTTCTTCTATACTTGTCATACCGGACTTGGCCTTTTTTATACCCTGCTCAAGCATACTAAGCATACCTGCAGTTTGCGCTGTTTTTTTTATTTCCATCAAAGAAGAATTTTTAATTACAGCATCACGTATACGGTCACTGACTCTCATAACTTCAAATATTGCGAATCTTCCCTTATACCCTGACCTGTTGCATTTTGAACAGCCCTCACCATGATACAGAGTTGTCCCTGTTGAAAGTTTACCGGTCAAGCCCATTTCTTTTATTTTTTTCTGAGTAATTTTGTAGGAAGTTTTACAGTTGTCGCAGATCCTTCTGACAAGACGCTGAGACATAACCATATTGAATGTAGCATTGACAAGATAAGCCGGAACCCCCATATCAATAAATCTTGTAATCGCGCTTGGCGAGTCATTTGTATGTACGGTTGATAAGACTAGATGTCCTGTTAATGCAGCCCTTACAGCAATCTCGGCTGTCTCAAGATCCCTTATTTCACCTACCATAATTACATCAGGGTCATGTCTTAAAAATGACCTTAAGCCCCGCGCGAAGTTAAGGCCTATTTCAGGGTGTGCTTGTACCTGTGTAACTCCTCCCAGCTGATATTCAACCGGATCTTCTATCGTCAGTATTTTTTTATCAAACTGTTTAACATACTGAAGCACCGCATACAGGGTAGTTGTTTTACCACTTCCTGTAGGTCCTGCAACGAGAAACATTCCATGGGGTCTTTTTGCCTGATCTATAATCAGCTTTGTCTCATTATTGTCCAGACCAAGCTCGTTTATATCCAGTATTACAGCACCCTTATCCAGAATTCTAAGAACAGCATTTTCTCCATAAATTGATGGAATTATAGAAACACGAAGATCTATCTTTCTCCCCATAATTTCAAGACCTATCCTTCCATCCTGAGGCAGGCGTCTCTCTGAAATATCGAGTCTGGAGATTATCTTTATCCTGGAAATCAAAGCAGGCTGCATACTGATAGGCGGAGGATTTGGTATTTCATACAGAATACCGTCAATCCTGTACATTAATTTGATGGCATCCTCGTAAGTCTCAAAATGAATATCACTGACATTCTTCCGTATGGCTTCTGAAATTATAGTATTGAGCAGTTTAACAACCGGCGCGTCATCTGAAAGTTCTTTGGATGCCTTTTTATTAACCTGCGATATACCCCGTGTCTGTTCATCGGATTTATCATGAGATACAGGAAGAGCAATATTAGGCCTGGTAGCGCCTGATAAAGCTGATTCTTCATTTTTATAACCGGTATCCAAGGATGCTTTTCCATCAAGAAAATCAAAGATTGATTTTTCCGTGGCAAAAACAACTTTGACTGAAGTATCAGCCATGAACCGTATTTCTTCTTCGATAGTAAAATTCATGGGATCAGCCATTGCGACAAGGATCTCTCCATCTTTAATGGCAAGCGGCGCTACGTGCTTTTTTTTGCAGTATTTAAGGGGAAGCGTCTCTAACATAGCTTTATCCAGAGAATAATCCTTATTAATATCTACAACATTAATACCCAGCTGTTTTTTTAAAAATTTTGCGAGAAGTCCCTCCGACAGGCTTCCCTGCTCTACAAGAACACGTCCCAGACGCTTTCCCGTACGGCGGCCCTCTTCAATTGCCGCTTCGAGAACATCCCAAGTAATAAGTTTATCCGCGATAAGCATCTCGCCAAGATACTGTTTTTTTTTCACTGGTTTTACTCTTTCCTGCCGCAATCCAATGCATCTTAGTTTGCCCGATGGAGTATCATGTTATCATTCTGTATGTTTATTTTCAATACATTTATGGGATTAATGTGGAGTTTTTTCTTTTCTCGCAAGACGGTAAGTGCGCAAGCAATCTGTATTGCTATCAACTATTAGCTCGTTAGAATTCATTCTTCGTGCCTTTGGCGAGAAACTTTTTTAAACATTGTGAAAGTTTTTCTTTTCTCGCAAAAGCGGTAGAGTACACAAAGTTTTACTTATTTGCATTTATCTCTTTGATTATCCATTTATCTTTATATTTTTTCCACCAGACTACAGGAACATCATAATCAAAATAAAATTCTTGTTTTGTCTTTATTTCTTTTTTCATTTCTGATGAATCCTTATTAACAAGCTTCATTACAATTTGACTTAAAATAGCTGCTTTTTGGTTATCAATATATCCTTTAACATATACAACTGCTCTAAGCTCATGAATAATATATGGTAATATAAATATCCCCATGGTTAATAAATCATCATATTCTAGTGGAAGCACCGAATGTCTAGGATTAGAGCTGGATAATTTAAAAGAACTTTTATTTAAAGAATTAAGAAACCTATTGTACCGCTTCTTGAATCTATCCTTTATTTTAATTCGTTTATAATCCCACCATCTTAAAATTAAAAGTGTCGTAGTTTTAGTATCCTTATATGCATATAGATAAAACAGCTCCATCTCTCTTTCTTTAAGTTTTGAAATCTTCAAAAACGCATGATTTAGTAAACATTCACCTTTTCTTAATTTTTTAACTATTAAAGGTAAAACAGGAACACCTAATAAAATAATTTTTGCATAATATTTGTTATATATAAGATGATCTATTGGCATTTTTTTTTGATTAAATTCTTTTATATATTTTTTCCACCCATTATATGCCTGGTTAAACCTGGATTTTAAATCCTTGTCCTTGCTTAACTCGCTACATGCTGGAATAATAAGCATAAGTAAAGCTAGTATTAGACACTTCAATTTAATGAGTTTCATATTGTTTTACTCCTCTTTGGCTTACATAATATCCCTATTAAACAACAAATTCAAGCCCTTGCGCCCCCCCTAAAAAATCAAATCCGCAAAAATCCGCTGTATCCGTGTTCTATCCTCTATCAGCTCGTTAGAATTCATTCTTCGCGCCTTGTAAGCGAGAAATTTTTTTCCATAAATACATAAATATTCTATTTTAAATTCATTTTATTTATTGATAGATTTATACAAAAGATAAGGAAACCCAATGCACATTGTAACAGGCGGAGCCGGATTCATAGGGAGCGCGATTGTAATATCAGTTCGATTTCTGCCATTTTTTTCCTCTTCATTATTATAGACTGACAATGACGGAAAAAGTTGGAATTTTTTACAAAAAAAAGGACTGTCTTTTGAGACAACCCCTTTTTTTGCAATATCCTGATGCTAGGGTTTTTGCCAATAATCAAAACTGTATTTTACCTGAATTTTCATTTTGTTAGCATTCCCAAAGCCATGTAGAATTTTATAAGAGATCGGAAAGCAACCATAATAGTTGGTGCGTACCTCTACATTTTGGGTTGGCCCGTCATAGGGATTGATACTATATCCAATACGGGAAATGGGTTTTTTGGCAAATGAGGATTCCGTAACGATAGCTGCCATCATATAAGGCATAACAGTGCCTTTTGATTCCCAATAACCAAACTCGGCGCTGAAGTGATTATCGCTATAGTCTATTTTTGATTTCACATACACCGGCCCGTCCACTCCCTCAATTTCAATACGTATATCTTCATTGGGATCATAGCTGTTATCGCCATAGGTTATTGCCTGTTGTATTTCCCAACCAGCTTTTTTATTCCCATTTCCTGCGCTAGCCCAAGTAAAGCGCGTTCGTCCTGAAAGACCTGCTTTATATTCCTTGGGACGAAAATCTGTAAATTTCCAAATCATGACTACATTATTTAATCCATCTCTCACCGTCAAACTTCCATTAGTGGAAGAAAATCCTGATTGATTGGTTGCATAAGTGTCAAATACACCTTTAAACATATCAGCATCTGCTCCGGATGTTTCATACACCAAAGAATTTTCAGTTTCAGTACCTATTGTGTAATCAGTAACACCGCCTGCGTTATACCCTAAAAATCTTTCGATAGTGTATCCCGGCCCGCTCAATATAAACACTTTTTCATTTAGAGTCAGTCCGCTAATCTGCAATTCTGCAAAGTTTTCACTAAGACCTCGGAATACTTGTAGTGTATATGTATACTTGGTCAAACCTCCATCAACAGAGGCTTCAATAACGATATTATTTTGTCCATAGTCGAGGATAACAGGATTACTCACAATCTGGTTGTTTTTTCTTAATTCATAACTGCCAATGCCAGCAATAAGTATGGGCATGATATATAATTCGTCAACATTTTCCTCGACATGCAGCAAATAATCCCGTACATTCGGTGAAAAGAACGGCTCGGTAATTCCTTGGGAAACGGCAAGTCCAACCAGAGGTAGACTACCTACCGGCTGAATAATAGGAGCGGTCGTTTCCTGATCGCAAGCAAAGACAGTAAGCATAAGAGTAAAAATTGCCAAAAAAGATATGATTTTTGTAGACCGATTAATAGTATTCATTTTTCTCTCCTTAAATTGTATTAACTATATAAAGCAAAAACCATACCAGAATTCAGGCGCAAATTTGGGGTCATTTTAGGCTATTTATATAAAATAAACGAAAAATTGTCATATTTTGCAAATTTAAATGATAGAAACTTTTACGCCCTCAGCAACTGAATAATTATAAAAATTTCTACCATTAAACGCTTCCTTTATTTAATTTTAGTTTAAAATAGGAATATCATGAAACAAATACCAGAATTAGCAAACCATGATCACCCGCTTGTTCAGGAAACAGCAAAAAAGCTGATAGCCGGGAAAAAAACGCCTCTTAATAAACTGGAAAATATATTCTATTATGTCCGGGATACAATTAAGTTTGGCTATCCTGCCAACATCGATCTTGTAAAAGCTTCTGAAACCATTAAACTTGGAATGGGTCAGTGTAATACAAAAACAGCACTTTTTCTTGCTCTCTGTAAAAAAGCTGGCATTCCTGCGCGCATACATTTTTCACTTATTAAAAAAGAGATACAGAAAGGACTTTTTAAAGGTATTTTTTATAAACTTCTTCCCCCTCTAATCTCTCACAGCTGGATTGAAGTCAGGATTAATGAAAAATGGACGCAAATTGATTCATACATAAATGATGAAGCATTTTATCAGGCAGGGAAAATAGAACTCAAAAACATGGACAGGGATACAGAATATTCAATCGCGAATTCCAGTGGAAAGGCAAGCTCCGCGTTTAATACTAATGAAGAATGTTTTGTACAGATGGACGCGGTTGTTGACGATCATGGCGTCTGGGATGAACCGGCAGATTATTACGCGACTGACAAATATAAAAATCGTCCAAACATCATTAAGTTGTTTTTGTATAAATTGATAATTAACAGGGTTAATAAAAGAGTTGAAAAAATAAGAAAAAGATAGAGATAATCAGAGGAGAATATAAAAGCTGATTGGACAATTCAATTTAGCAGTTATAAAACAGTGCATTATCCGGATGAACTTAGATTGGTAAAATATTATAACAAAGAATCAAAAAAAACATATGCATACCTTACAAATAATACGAAGCTCTCTGCAAAAACAATTAGTGAACCTCCTCTTGAGAAAATACCTAAAGATGCAACGTCATGACAACAACTATGTTTGAGTTTTTAGATGTTTGGGACAGTAATGAAAAAATTCAACCCCTTCCGCTTCCCCTAAAAATCAAATTCGCGAATACTTCGACTACCGCTCACAGACTGTGTAAAAAG
>JAGLSM010000067.1 GCA_023135745.1 Spirochaetota bacterium
GGATTTTGAAATGCGGAATATGCAGTACGTCCGGTATATTTTTTTTATATGTATCGGATTTTGTAAAATTTTTATCAAAAAAGTATCGATCCTTTTTTTTTAACTTAATTTTTTTATGGATAAAATTTTTGGGAAGGCCTTTAATCGAAGGCGCGTGATCCGGCAAATATAAATGATATATATTCTTTTTATCTATTTCTGCTAGAGTTTTTATCAGTTGGATTACATAACTGCCCAGTCCGGTTTTTGGATCATTTATGAATTGAGCATTGATCCCAATTATCAAATTTGGTCTCCTTCTGAGCTATATGAAGTATAAGAATGTCAAGGATAGTTAAGAATTTAATATTTTTTTTGATTTTTGATAGTTTTTTGAAACATTTGGATTGACAAAACTGATGCTTACTGCTTATCTTGCATATAAGGGTGTCTCGGGTAACAAAAGTTTGCCCATAATTAAAAGGAGGAAAATATGAGCGATAAAGTTAATTTAGTTGTTACATCAAAGGTTAAAGCCGTTATAAAGGAAGCAGGGCTTTTATGTTCAGCTACCTATATTGGAGCAATTTCTGATAAGGTTCGTGAACTTACTCTTCAAGCTGTTGAAAACGCAAAGAATTCCAAAAGGAAAACTGTAAAAGATACAGACCTTTAGACCAGATATTTATTTTTTATTTAAGAATATGTTCATAGATCCCCTTATTTATAGGGGATCTTTAAATTCAGATATTAGATATTTCTTTTTATAAATGTCTATTTTGAAGAGGTAGTTATGCGCGGTGTTATTTTTGATCTTGACGGTACATTGATAGATACATCAAAAGACATAGCTCTTAGTGTAAATATTTTACGTAAAAAGTATCAGCTGAAAGCGCTTCCTGTAGAAAAAGTTGTAAAATGTATTGGCAATGGGATCGTAAACCTTATAAGCCGTGTATTGAATGATACAGAATTAGATATTAATTCTGCAGTTAAAGAGTTTAGAACCATATATAGGGAAAACATGCTGATTAATACAGTTGAATATGAATCAGTAAGGGAAACTCTTGAAAAACTGAAATCAAAAGGTATCCATTTAGCTGTTGCTACAAATAAGATCGAGGATCTGGCCGGAATCATACTTGATAATCTTAATCTGGATAAATATTTTGATATGATTCTGGGAGGCAGCAATAACAGACCATTAAAACCAGATCCTGCGATTATTAA
Organism: Spirochaetota bacterium; assembly: GCA_023135745.1. Taxonomy (GTDB): domain Bacteria; phylum Spirochaetota; class JAGLSM01; order JAGLSM01; family JAGLSM01; genus JAGLSM01. Next base: position 1,210 of record JAGLSM010000067.1, read on the forward strand.
TGAAATACTTCTCCATTGGAAAATAAAAAAAGATAAGATGTTGTATGTCGGGGATAGTGATGTTGATGTAGAAACAGCAAGAAACGCCGGTGTCAAGATTGCTTTTTTTGAAAATGGACTGGGCTGTCTTGGGGATGGAATACCCGATTACAGGATTAAAAAAATCAAAGATCTGCTTTCTATTTCTATCGAAAACTAATAAGTATCTTTCTTTTTATACTTTTTATAAAAAATCAACAATCCTTTTTTAAATTAATGCCATAATTTTTTTAATTACTGTATTTATTGTATAATTTTCCTTACCGTAATCAAACGCGTTTTTTGCTACACTAATTCTTTTATTTTTATCATTGAGTATTTTAATTATTTTCTTTGCAATTATTACAGGATTGTCAGGTTTGCATAGAAATGCGGTTTTTCCGTTTTTAAGGATTTCGGCAGCTCCGCTTGAGTCTGAATTAAGTACAGGAGTTGCATAAGGAGAAGGCTCAATTGCGATGAGTCCGAATGGTTCAACAAGCGTTAAATTTAAAATAAGGCACGCAGTCGCGAAATATTCATGCACTTTTTTATCGCTGATGAACCCGGGAAATTTCACAGCCTTATCGAGTCCCGATTCTTTAATGAAATTACGGAAATAATCAAGGTCAGAACCGCTGCCCGCATATATGAGTTTGTATTCCGGCTTTTCTTTATGAACAATTGTAAATGCTTCCATTACTGTTTCAATGTTTTTATATGACCTTGTAATCCGTCCTACCGCGAACAGGTAATTTTTTTTAGGCTTTGCTAAATTTTTTTTCTTAAATAAATCTTCTTTCAGAGTTACAGGGTATACCGGATTAAATTGTTTTTTATATATATGCTGTGCAAAGGCGGCTGTGCGTTTACTGTTTCCAATACATACATCAGTTTTTCTCATAAGTCTACGGTCTAGAATTCTATTGATATGAAATTTTAAATTTAGAATTTTTTTAAGAAATCTTTTTTTATTTTCCTGAATTGATTTTCCATACAGCGGCTCATAAGGTTCCTGACAAAACCAGAGAGTCTTTGGTTTTTTTTTCATTTTTCGCAAGGCCAGTTGGACAAGGATGCCGGAAGGATAATTGTGGTAGTTTATCAGATCGAAATTTTGCAGTTCTTCACGGAGGTATTTAACCGCTTTCGGCCAGGTTTCCATCCTCATATTAATTTTCACAAACCTGATATTGAATTTGACTTTTTTAACACCTTTTGGAAAATCTCCTGTATATACATAAACTTCATGTCCATTATCCACCAGGCCATTCGCAAGTTCAATTGCAAAGTTTTCAGCTCCGGTAAATGTGGAAAAGTATGGGTGGATAATAGCAATTTTCATTTAATTTCTCCATGATTATTAAATAAAGTATATTAAATTTTAAGAAACCTTTTTTATTTTGTCAATAATTTCATCAGCTTTACTAAGCTTATAATTGACACGGCAGTTAGTTACAATTAAACTTATCAGATAGATTTATGTCATACTTTCAAAGGATAAAAGTGGTGTCAAATAATATATTATCACGGCAATTACAATTTTTACATAATACCAAAGTTAGAAATTTTGTTTTGGTTAGCACTTTATTTATAGGAATCTGGTTTCGTTTTGACAAACCGGCTTTAATTGCTTTTCAGTTTAGTGATGAACTGCGCGACTATCATCAGGTGGTTAAAGTAATCAAGGGGCAGCAGGATATGCCTATTTATGGTCCTACTTTTTTACCGGGTGGCAAGCAGGTGCCCGGAAATGCTTTTTATTTATTAACAGCGCTTCCTTATTTAGTAACCACACATCCGCTTGCCGGGGCCCTGTTTTTTTATTTGCTTATCAGTATCGGGCTCATTATATCATATTTTGCCGTTAAAAAACTTTTTAACGAAAATCTGGCGGTAATTACTACTATTTTTTACGCGCTGTCCCCATGGGCGATTTTTGCTACTCGTAAATATCATCACCCATATCTTGTTCCATTTTTTACCGCATTGTTGTTACTGCTTCTTGCTTTGGTATTTAAAGAAAAAAAGAAGTATTTTTATCCGCTAATTTTACCTGTGGCTGTACTTGCCATGCAGATTCACACAGTAGCTGTGGTTTTTGTGCCGGCAGTTATTGTAATATCCTTTTTTTATAGAAAAGATTTGAATTGGCAAGTTGTTGCGTTGGGTATTGCCGGTAGTATATTACTGTATGCTCCGTACATTATTCATGAATTACAGAATGATTTTGCATATACTAAAACCCTTTTTAATTCTATTGGAGGAGGGCTTTCAGTACGTCCGGATTTTTTAAAAGTATTTTTATATCCCTTTGTTTTTGCGGCAGGTGAGATATCGTATTTTTTTAAGCATCAGACAATGGATATGATGGGGAACTCTTCTCCGGTCACTGTGTTTTTAATACTGGGAATAATAAGTGTTTTTACTATGTGTTTTTATACACTAAAGCAATTGTTTTCTTTTAAACGCTTAAAAACGATTAAGGATCAAAATCCCGGTGTTTTTATTCTTCTGATCATTGTAGGATGTATGTTTTTATTTCATTTAATACGCAGGCAGGTGCCGCATCCACATTATCTGTATGGATTATTTCCTGTTCCTTTTATGCTTCCGGCATATTTCTTTTTTATAAAAATTAAAGAAGGCCGCGCTTCATATGTTTTTCGAATTCTGCAAAAATATTCATTTATTCCTATAATTATTATGTATGTATTTTTAACGGTGCTGGGGTTTCAGTATGTAAGTAATGTTGGTGGTACGGAAGGGCATTTTAAGACAAATTTGGGAGATCAGTTATCGGCCATTAATTATATGAGCAAGGAAAGTGGAAATAATTTCAAGGTTGTTGGGGAAAAGGGCAAAGAGTGGAGTAAGAAACTAGGGCCGGTCTATATGTTTAAAACCATGATTGAGGATTTTCCCGGTTATAAAAAACCTGATAAAAAAGCATTTCATTACAACTATATTTGGGTTAAACCGAAGCAGTCACCGAATTTAAAAATGTTCAAACAGGCGCTTTCTTATAAAAAATTCAGATTGCTGTATGTTTTTAGAATTAAGTAGGTTAGAATAAAGGAATTGAGAGGTGCTTTTATTTTTATTGTAACCTAAAATTATTTTTAATAATTTTCTCTATCTTGAGTAGTTATAGAGAAAGGATGAATTATGGGTTTTTTAGAATTGTTCTATAAGGAAACAATTGATAAAGGTGGAATTTCGCTAAAATACTATCGTATAAAAGGGCGTAAAATTGGTGTATATGATTATGCGACTTCCTCATCACGTGATCACATTGTACGGGAATTAAAAACAAATACTTATGGATTTAACCATTTGGTTTTCAAGCCGGGTGATAAGGTAATCGATATTGGGGCAAATGTAGGTATTGTTTCCATGTGTCTTGCTCTTAAATATCCGTTTCTTGAAATATTTGCATATGAACCGATTCCGGAAAACTATAATAATTTTCTTAAAAGTATAGAATTAAACAATATTACAAATATTAAGGTTTTTAATAAAGCAGTCACCGGAGATGGAAGAAAACTTAAAATGATTGCACAGCTTTCCGGGAATACCGGAGGTGCAACTGCCCAGGTAAAAAATGTTGCTAATGATATACCACATCACAATTATTATGAAATAGATTCACTCACCTTGGATGAAGTTTTTACTGATAATAGCATAGATAAATGTAAATTACTTAAAATAGATTGTGAAGGTTCAGAGTATGAAATACTCTTTTCAACGAATAAGCTGGGAAGTATTGAATATATGAGCGGAGAATTTCATATCAACGATAACTTAAAAGAAAAAGGGTATTCCGCGGAGAAGCTTGTTGAACATTGCGCTGCTTTTATTGATTCTAAAAAAATTCATTATTATGTACGAAAGATGGCTGAATAGATTATGCTGCTTATTGACTGGATTGTTGTAGCTATATATTTTGCTGTGATTATCTTCATAGGTATGAAGTATTATAAAAGAGCATCGAGTAACCTTGAAGAATATTTCATATCAGGACGTAAGTTGACCTGGTGGATTGCAGGGACCAGTATGGTTGCGACTACATTCGCGGCTGATACGCCTCTTGCTGTGACGGGGTTAACTCTAAACAGAGGGATATCCGGAAACTGGCTGTGGTGGAGTATGGCTCTTACCAGTATGCTGACTGTAATATTCTTTTCAAAGATGTGGCGCAGAAGCGGAATAATGACAGATGTTGAGTTCGCCGAACTCAGATATTCAGGCAAGCCTGCTGCCTTTTTACGCGGATTCAGAGCTCTTTATCTTGGCATCCCTATAAATGTTATTATAATGGGCGGATTTGTTACTGTCGCTATGATTAAAATTATACAGTATATGCTCTTTGACGGACAGCCTCTTAGTATTGAATATAAATTGCTCATAGTAGGCGGTGCTTTTGTAATAGCAGGATTGTATTCAATTGTTTCGGGATTATGGGGTGTAGTAATAACTGATTTTGTTCAATTTTTCCTCGCGATGATCGGAAGTATAGCTCTCGCCGTTATCTCTGTTGATAAAGCAGGCGGCCTTTCTAAAATGACAGCTAAAATCTCTCAAACCAGACCGGATCTATTAAGTTTTTTCCCGGATCCCGGCTCAGCCCTTTTTATTACAGTCGCGGTTTATCTGACTGTTCAGTGGTGGGCTTCGTGGTATCCCGGTGCTGAACCCGGCGGCGGCGGATATGCTGCTCAGAGGATGTTTTCATGCAAGGACGAAAAACATTCCTTTCTCTCAAGTTTATGGTTCACAATCGCTCATTATGCTGTCAGACCCTGGCCCTGGATTATAACCGCGCTTGCCGCGTTTGTTCTGATTCCCGGTGTTGCGGATAAGGAGGCAATGTACCCAATGATGATTGCCAGGTACATGCCTGCCGGTCTCAAAGGACTCATGCTTACGGCTTTTCTTGCTGCGTATATGTCTACTATTACAACGCATTTAAACTGGGGAGCTTCATACGTTGTTAATGATTTTTACAAAAGGTTTATCAGGAAAGATAGGGATGACAAACATTATGTTCTTGTCTCAAGGCTGGTGACTCTTGGACTTATGCTTCTGAGTGCGATTCCGGCAATTCTCTTTGACAGTATTAAGGATGCATGGCTGTATATACTCACCATAGGTGCCGGTACAGGAATGGTACTGATCCTGCGCTGGTTCTGGCATAGAATAAACGCTTATTCGGAAATTTCTGCTATGCTGTCATCATTAATTGTTTCAACGGTATTGATAGTTGTAAAAAAAGTCTATGGATTATCATTTAGTAAATATGGTCCTTTAGATGACTCTATAACACTTGCTGTAACTGTGGGGATTACAACTATTGTATGGATTACAGTTACCTTATTAACTAAACCAGAAAGTCCCGAGAAACTTACCGCCTTTTTTAATAAGGTAAGACCTGCCGGTGTGATGTTCAGACCGCAGACGGCAGATGGTTACAAATCAAAAACTAGATTAATGCCTCTTGTTATTCAGTGGATACTGGGGTGTTTGATGGTTTATTCTTTTTTGTTTGGGACCGGAATGATTCTTCTTAGCCGCATGGAATACGGAAGTTTCATAGGTATCGGTCTTCTTGTATTTGGCGCATTCTTATTCAGGTTTATCGCGAAGAAGGCGGATGCTTAAAACGATTTTATTATAATCGGCAGTGGGTCATTTCTGTTTCAAGAATGGCCCTGCAGCCGATACTCTCGAGGCGGTCCATTACCTGCTGAACGTTATATTTTTCAACCATCACTCTTACTGCATACCATTCGGGGCTGTCTGTTTTCTGTATTGTCGGAGAAGAATATCCCGGAGTAATTTTTGTAGCGTCATCAATGACTTTAGATGGACAGTTGTACTCAAGAAGGGAATATTTTGACGCAATTAGAACACCCTGCATTCTTCTTATTAGTTTATCAGCCATTTCAGGATTTTTCTGTTTTTTGTTTCCTACAAGAACTGCCTCTGCCTTTAGTATCTCATCTCTCTCAACAAGATCGTGTTCTCTGAGGCTGCTCCCTGTTTCAACTACATCAAGTATGGCGTCAACAAGACCAAGCAGAACCATGACTTCAACAGCTCCGCTTATCTCAATTATATGAACATCATTGATACCGTTTTCTTTGAAAAAATTTTCCGCTAGTTTAATAAATTTGGTTCCTACTATTTTGCTTTTTAAATCTTTAGCTGTCTTAAATGGAGATTCTCTATGTGTAGCGAAGGATAGACGACACTTTCCAAAACCAAGTTTTAAATATTCGGTAACTTGTGCGTCTTTTTCTATAATCAGATCGCTTCCGGTAATTCCAAGGTCAACGACTCCTTCAGATACAAGAGCCGGAATATCCTGCGCGTGTGAAAATATTATCATAACACCTGTTTCTACACAGTTCGCGAAAAGCTGGCGTCCGGTAATTCTAAATTTCAAACCTGATTTTCTAAGTAGTTCAACGCAGTGGTCCTTTAATCGTCCCTTTGAAGGGATTGCAATTCTCAATTCATCTTTTTTTGATTCATTTTTATTAAGAAGCATTATTATTCCTTATTTATTTCTGGATTCTTTTTCAGTAATACCGCTTGTTCCAAATCTTCTGCGGAGTTCGGCTAATACGGCATCAGGATGGATTTCTTTATAACCCAGAAGTACAAGAGCATGGAAAAGGAGGTCAGCTGCTTCGTGAATGGTATGATTATTATCATCCATGTTGGCAGATTCAATAAGTTCTTGTGCTTCTTCAGTGATCTTAGCGCCTATTTTTGAAACACCGCCTTTTATAAGGCTCGCCACATAGCTTTTTTTTGCCGGGTTTTGTTTTCTCTCCTGAATAATATCGTAGAGATCGTTTAATATTAGATCAGCAGACATATTAGTTCCTGATAGATTAATTTATATGGAAAAATATCAGTTATACAGGCTGATTTCCAGTTTTTTCTGGTAATTGGGGGTTGAATGGGGGTCGGAGGTAAGGTGTAAATTT